>DATEEV010000082.1:0-2437 GCA_035281005.1 Microthrixaceae bacterium
GATGGCGTTCAGCTCACCGAGGTCGAGGTTGCTGCCGAGGGCCACCGATGCGATCCACAGGTCGGTGTCGTTCCACCGGGCGTCGTGAGCGCTGTCGCGGAGCTGTTGACCGGGATCGAACGGGATCACCGTGTCGGCCCCGGGTCGGATCCGTGGGCGGTCGGGGTCATGCCGGCCGTCCGGGTCGTTGGGTGGCGTTGGCGACGATCCGCCGGGCGATGTCGCGCAGCTTGACGTTTTCGCGCTGGGAGGCTTGGACCAGCAGTGCGAAGGCCTGCTCCTCGTCGCAGCCCTGCGCGCCCATGAGCATGCCCTTGGCCTGCTCGATCACGGCGCGACTCTTCATGGCCTCGCCGAGTCGCTCGCTGAGGCTGTACGCGTCCCAGTAGGCCTGGGCGTTGGCCAGCACGATGGCGGCCTGGGACGCGAAGACGGCACCGGTGTCCCGGTCGGCGGGTCGGAACGAATGCGGTTCGTGGGCGTAGAGGTTCATGGCGCCGACCGACACCTTGTCGACGACCAGCGGCAGGGACAGCGAGCTGTGAACCCCGTGGTCGAGGGCCGCGGCTCGGAACGCGGGCCAGGGCCCGTCCGCCTTCATGGAATCGACGGCGAAGACCTGCTGTTCCCGGAAGGCCTCGAGGCACGGCCCCTCACCCGTGTCGTACTGGGCCTGGTCGATCTCGGGTGCGGCCTGGTCGGTGAACACCGCGGTGCGTTGGCGGCCCTCGACCAGCAGTGTGATCCCGACCAGCGAGGCCGAGGGCACGGCGTCGATGGTGAGCTCGGAGACTCGCAGAAGGGTTTCCTCGAGCGTGCGGTCGCCGACGAAGAAGCGCGACAGCGTCGCGAGACTCTCGCTCAGCGGTGATTCGGACATGGTGCTCCTGCTTCGGGAGCCAGTCACGAACCCTGGGGCATCAAGGATGGAGGGCCGACTCGGTCTCCAACGTATCGCCCGGCGGCTCGGCGCCCACCACAACGGCTGGAGCGCGAGTCCTCACGCCGGCGGAGAGCCGGTATCGTGCCCGGCAGCGTCCGACTTGAGCACCCAGGAACGACGTGGTCCTCCCCCCATGCGGAGGTTGAGCATGGCCTCAGACGGCCGCTCCCACGTTCCATTTCCACGTGTGCTGGCCCGTTTCGACGACGGGTTCGGCTTCGAGGCTCGAGTGGTCGAGGTCGACGGCGCCACGGCCGTCGCCGTCGACGGCGAGATCGACATGGCGACCGCCGGGCTGTTCCGCGATGCCATCGATGAGGCCGGTCGGCGCGACGGGCGCGTGATGATCGACCTCGCCGGCACGACCTTCATCGATTCCAGTGGCCTGGCGGTCCTGATCGGTGCCTACGAGAGGTTCGGCCGTCGACCAGACGCCGTCGTGCTCTGCGCGGCCGGTCCGTGCATCAGACAGGTCCTGGAGATCAGCGGTCTCGACCGATTCGTGACCATGGTGGTCGAACCGCTGAGCTCCGAGTCGGACCGTCTCGTTCGGCCACAGATGTCAGGGGGATCCTGAGCTCACGTGACGAGGCGGGCGAGAGAGGCCCGGGTCCATGAGCCGACGAAGAGCTCGAGCGAGCGGTGGCCGAAGGCGACGACGCCGGCTGCCGGCCCGGCCCGCCCACAGCAACAGGCCAACCGGGCGACGCCGGGCATTGCCACCGGTCGGCATTGCGGTGCACGGCGGCGCCGTCAGGTGCGGGACCTGCCTTCCCGGGGCGTACGACCGGTGGCGAAGCGTTCGCGTTCGTCGGCGTCGTCGAAGCCGATCACAGCCCAGATGTGTCGTTCACCACTGCGTCGCACCCCTTCGACCCGGTGGTTGCCGTCCTCGAGGATGAGGTTGCCTTCGCGCCAGGTCACGATGACCGGTGGGGGCTCCCATCCCTCGCGCACCTTCTCTCCGAGGTCGTCGACATCATCTCGCCAGTCGTCGTCGTCGAGCGGGCACAGCACGGGGTCACCGGGCGGGCCGGCGAGGCGCTGCAGCTGGTCGAGGGGGACCTCGAGGGGACCGAGCCACCAGCGGCGTGGTTCCGTCAGCAGCTTGGCGAGGTGGGGGTTGTCGCTTCCCGGGCTGGCGAGGAACTCGGCCACCCACGAGCCGAGCTCGTCGCGCTCGGCGGCGGCCCGGGCGGTGTCCAGCGAGTACCGGTGATCGTCGCTCATACCGCAGGTCCTACCCCGGCGGCGTCGCCTCGACGCCGGGCATCCCGGCCTCGACGTCCTCGGGTGAGGACGTGAGCAGGTGGATCGCCTCGTTGAACGAGTGCAGCGTCCAGCGGTCGGCAGCGCGTTCCCACTCCCACTCGGTCAGCCCGGTGTTGGTGGGTTGGATGCGGGCACCGGTGCCCCGGGAGCCGATGCCGAGCAGCACTCGCAACGACCCGATGATCACGCCGCCATGGCACACGGCCACCACGGTCCGCCCCT
>DATEEV010000083.1:0-11489 GCA_035281005.1 Microthrixaceae bacterium
GCTGGTGGTCACGCGATCCCCCTGTGGCTGACCTGCCCCCGTCAGGCTACGTGGTTGCGGAGTCGCGTCAGCGAGGCTCGCGTGGCAGGCCGAGGAGGCGCTCACCCATGATGTTGCGCAGGATCTGCGTGGTGCCGCCCATGATCGTGTAGCCGGGGGCGTAGCAGAGGTTGCGCGCCACCCGGCCCCAGACCATCGCGTCGGCCCCGGCGACGTGGCCGCAGAACGCGGCGACGTCCTGTTCGAACTCGGTGCACCAGGTCTTGGTCACGGCGGAGAACCCCGGGGGCGCCTGCCCCATGACCTCACGCAGCACCATGCTGCGGCCGATCCGATAGCCGCCGTCGAGTCGGGCGACCCATTGACGGACGATCGGGTCATCGTGGTCGGCGAGCTCCAGCGCGTCGAGGTAGGTGCGACGGTTCGAGACCAGCCGGTCGATGCCGCCTCGTTCGTGCTCCATCTGGCGCATGATCTGCTTGAAGGCGCCGTTCTCGGTTCCGACCAGCCGGTCGCCCGGTACCTCGACCCCGTCGAAGAGCACCTCGCAGAAGTGAAGGTCGTCGGTCATGTCGCGAATGGGCCGGATCTCGACCCCCGGTGAGTTCAGGTCCACGAGGAACTCCGACAGGCCGGCGTGGGCCGGGGCGTCGGGGTCGGTCCGCGCGATGACGTAGCACCAGTCGGACTCGGCGGCACCGGAGGTCCAGACCTTCTGACCGTCGATGACCCAGCTCTCGCCGCGGCGTTCGGCCCGCGTCCGCAGCGACGCGACATCGCTGCCCGCGTCGGGCTCGCTCATGCCCACACACCACATCGCGGTGCCCCGCACCAGATCGGGCAGGTACCGCAAGCGTTGGTCATCGGTGCCGAACTGGAGCAACGTCGGGCCGATCTGGCGATCGGAGAACCAGATCGACGCGAGGGGGGCGCCCTCCGAGATGAGTGCCTCGAACACGACGAAGCGCTCGAGCGGACTGCGGCCACCACCACCGTGCTCGACCGGCCAGGTCATGCCGAGCCAGCCGCGCTCGGCGAGCTCGAGGGCGAACTCCCGTGACGTGCCCCGCAGCCACGAGTCCTCCCGGATCGCCAGCGGTGCGGCGGCAACACGGCCGACCTCGTGCGCGAGCTCGGAGAGCGCGGTCAGTTCGGGAGAGAGTGCGAAGTCCATCGGAACCGTCGCAGCGTATTGGTCTCTCCCAATCGGCGAGAATCTGTCGATGCGAGCCATCGTGTTGAACGGTCATGGCGGTCCCGACGTGCTCGAACTGCGCGACGTGCCCGACCCGGTCCCCGGACCCGACGAGGTCCTGGTCGACGTGACCGCGACCGCGCTGAACCGTGCGGACCTGTTGCAGCGCATCGGCCTGTACCCGGGGCCGCCGATGGAGCACGAGATTCCGGGTATGGAGTTCTCGGGCCATGTCGCGGCGTTGGGCGAGCGCGTGCGCTCGGTCGCGGTGGGGACGCCGGTGATGGGCATCGTCGGTGGAGGCTCCTACGCGGAGCGCCTCGTGACCCACGAGCGGATGTTGATCCGGATTCCCGACCGGATCCCCGTGGAGGACGCCGCGGCGATCCCCGAGGTGTTCATCACCGCCTTCGACGCGCTGGTGGCCCAAGGTGGCCTCACGCCGGGTCGGGTGGCGCTCGTGCATGCGGGCGCCTCGGGCGTCGGCACGGCGGCGATCCAGATCGCCCGTGCGATCGGTGCCCGCGTCGTGGTGACGGCGTCGACGGACAAGGTCGAAGCCTGCCGCGAGCTCGGTGCCGACCTCGCCGTGGACTACCGCAACGACGACTTCGTCTCGGCGGTCCGGTCGTTCACCGGCGGCGCCGGCGTCGACGTCGTGCTCGACGTGATCGGCGGCGACTACGTGGGTCGCAACATCGACTGCCTGGCCACCAACGGGCACATCATCCAGGTCGGGCTGATGGGCGGGGGAGTGGCAGAGGTCAACGTGGGGTCACTCCTCGCGAAGCGCGCCTCGATCACCGGCACGACGCTGCGGGCCCGGCCCCTCGAGGAGAAGGTCGCGATCTCGCGTCGCTTCGCCACGGAGCTGCTCGCCTTCTTCGAGGATGGTCGGCTCCGACCGGTGATCGATCGGCGCTACCCGCTGGCCGAGGTGGCCGACGCTCACCGCCACATGGAGGCGAACGCCAACGTCGGCAAGATCCTGTTGAGCGCTCGCTCCCCCTTGCCAGAGGGGTGAGATGATCGCGCCCAGAACCGGCGATCGGTGACACCTCGCCGTAACGCTCCCGAGCGGGCATTCTGTGTCTGTAGCAGGAGACTCGCGAGCGCGGTCGTGTCGGTCCCTAAGGTGCGCAGCGACGATGCGGGAGGCGGTTCGGTGCGACGTCGGGTGTATCTAGTGCGGGTCGGCGCTGCCGCTGCGTGGGGCGCAGCCCGGGCCGCGCTGCGTCGTCTTCGGAGGGGACCAACACTCCCATCGTGGAGGTGGTCAGAGGAGATCTTCGTCGGCGCCTCACGGGCCACGGCACGAACGAGTGCCCGCCACGTCGCCTTGATGACACCGACCGGCAGAGGCCTGCAACCCCGGCTTCCACGAGGGGCACGCGCTGCGCTCACGGTGGAGGACGTGGACCTCGGCGGCCGGCGGGCCGAGCGCTACCGCCCCGCTGGTACGCCACGGGGGACCATCCTCTGGCTGCACGGCGGCGGCTTCGTCACCGGCAGCGTGGGTCTGGAGCGCCGGGTCGCCGCCGCCCGGGCCATGACCTCGGCGTGTGACACCTACAACCTCGACTACCGCTTGGCCCCCCGTTACCCGTTTCCCGCCGCACTCGACGATGCCATCTCGGCTTACCGGGCATTGCTCGCGCGGGGCGCCAACCCGACCACCACGCTCCTGTCGGGCGGCTCCGCCGGGGCCGGCCTGGCGCTGAGCACGATGCTTCGTCTCCGCGACCTGGGCCTGCCGCAGCCCGCCGGCGCCGTCCTCCTGTGGCCCTACGCCGACTTCACCTTCAGCGGGGCCAGCATCCTGCACAACGCGGACGTCGACATGCTTCCGCTCCATGAACTGGCTGCAGTGTGGGGGCCGGCGTACGTCGGGGAGGCCGACCCCACGGACCCGCTCGTATCCCCGGCCCTCGCCGATCTCACCGGCCTCCCGCCCATGCTGGTGCTCGCCGGAGGTGCCGAGTCGCTGCTGTCCTGCGCTGAGCACCTCGCCGCCAACGCGCAGCGCGACGGCGTCGACCTCCGCTTGAGCGTGTACCCCGAGAAGGTGCACGGCTGGCTGGTCCTCTCGAAGCTCCCTGCCTCTCTCGAAGCGATTGCCGAGATCGATGCCTGGATTGACCGGCGGCTGGATCCACAGCTCCCCACCCGGGAGGTACCGATCGGAGACGCGCCATAACTGCCGTTCGGCGCTCGAGGTTCAGAACCTGGAGCGCAACAGAAGTGCCGAATGGTGTCGCCGTCCCGGCAGCGATAGGAGTCGTTCGAGCGGCGGTGTTCGGTGCTGCTAACCCGTCGTCGGTCTCGCAGCCGCGTTCAGCGAATCGGTCGACGGCGGTGCCTGATCGGTCTGTAGGTGAGCGGGATCGCAATGTGGGTAGACCAGTTCCCATCGTCGGCCTCGACGATGAGGCGGACCTCGGCGAGGTCGGCGTCGATCGGGAGTGACCGGTCCGCCACCTTCAGGAAGTCTCGGTGGGCGGTCGGCGATGCGTCGCGGGAGCGGGTGCGGTCGATGACGGTGATGTGGGCGGGTACTCCGTGCTGGGCCGAGGCGTCGTGGTGTTGACGCCAGTTTCGAACGAGACCTCAGCCTCGGGCACGGGCACGATGATCGCCGTACGACCACCGGGTTGGTCCACGGTCAGAACGCTAGGCGGTGGCCCTCTTGTCCTGAGACACCGCGCTCCGTCCCGGCAGCGTTGTGGGGCACCGCGCGACTTCGAGGGAGGGTCGATGCTGACCCGCCACTCCTGGGATGATGACGAGCATGAGCGAGGGCGATCACGCCGACGTCGGGCGAGCACCGATCTGCCCTTCGTGCGGTGTCACGGCTCTCCCCGCAGAGCCCTCGAACGTCATCGACTCTGGCTTCGTGTGCGAGAACCCCGACTGCGATGCCTTCGGAGACGCCGTCGAGTCCTAGGTGGGCATACATCGCGCGAGGTGACTCGGCCCGCACCCTGGGACGCGGCCGGCGCCGACGATCCCGACCACTCGATGCGGCTGGTCCCGGGTGACACCGTCGACGGCATCGTTCAGCTCTACTCGTCGGCGTGCGAGCGCAGCCGCGTTGCGCTCGGCCGAAGCGACTCGCTCAGTCATGTTGCAGCGGTCCCGTCGTTCGGGATCGGACCGGTGAACCTCCGCAGGATCCTTGTTCACATGGTCGACGAGACGGCTCGTCACGCAGGACATCTCGATCTCCTCAGCGACTGCCTCTGAGCAGGTCGCCGCATGCCACTCCTCACTGCGGGTCGAGCCCATAGCCGGCCCGGGCACTGCGTCAAGCCGTAGCCAGCAAGTCGAGAAGTCCATGGAGTGACGCGACCTCGACGTCCGGCCGTGGATCACCGGGTCCACGCACACGCCGCCCGCGATTGAGCCAGACGCTCCCGATCTCGGCGGCCGCCGAACCCGCGACATCGGTCGAGAGGCTGTCGCCGACGTGCCACACGCCAGCGCCGGTCAGGTGGAGGCGATCGAGCGCGGCCTCAAAGATCCCGCCGTCCGGCTTAGCGATACCGATCTGGCCCGAGATGACCACGACGTCAAACGACGCTGCGAGCCCAACCGCCTCCAGTCTCGCCATTTGCGATCGCGCCGACGAGTTGCTGACGAGCGCTGTTGCGACCCCGGCCTCCCTGAGCGAGGCCAGGAAGTCAGGGACGTCATCGAAGAGCCGCTCCATCTCTCGGCCGATCTTCTGATGGGTCTCGTAGGCCAGAGCGACGGCGGACGGATCGTCGCGGCCGCACTCCAGCAGAGCTCGTCGCCAGACCTCGCGGCTGACATCGAGTACATCCATATCGCCCAGCCAGCAGTTGCGCTCGACTTCGGGCCAGTAACTCACCCAGGCTGCGGTGTTCGCTCGGAGGAGGGCAGCGGCGTCAACGTCGTCCACGAGCGCAGCGGCGATCTCGTGACAGGCCCGCTCGACCGAAGCCGGGACGACGCTGTTGTCCACGAGGGTGTCATCGAAGTCCAGAAACACCGCTTCGGGCTGAGGCACCGCAGAAGTCTTACGTACTGGCTCCGCACCTCCCCGCAGTGCCGAAGGCCAGGTCGCCCGACTGAGCCGTTCACATCGGTTGTTGATCGACCCACGTGCGAAATGACAACGAACCGGCACGGTACTATCAGTTTCGGCATAAAGTGATAGTGCAGGAGGTGATCAGTGTCAGATCGTGGCTCGGCCAGCAGATGGCCGTCCTTGGCGTACGAGTCTCATCCGTGGACTCCGGAAGCCGTGGTGCCGGTGTCTCGGAGGGCCTTGCGGCGGGTTCGCGGACCCTACGAGGCGGCGGTCGTCCCGTGCGTCGCGAGCGCCAGTGTCGCGCTGTCCTCTCCTGTCGCCGCTGCGGTCGATGACGCCGCCGCGGAGGTTGCCCGCTTCGACGCGGAGCTCGGCCACGAGATCGCACCCTTCGCGGCGGTTCTCCTGCGGTCCGAGTCGGCAGCATCCTCCAAGATCGAGAACCTGACTGCCTCGGCCCGGGCGATCGCCGAGGCCGAACTGAACCCGCGAGGCGGCCGCAACGCCTCGCTGATCGTCGCCAACGAACGAGCGATGATCGCCGCGATCGCGATGGCGGAACAGATCGACCAGGACGCGATCCTCGAGATGCACGCGGCGCTCCTGGGCCAAAGCGCTCCCGATATCGCTGGACGGTGGCGCGACCAGCAGGTCTGGATCGGCGGCGGTGACCTCGGCCCGCACGACGCGATGTTCGTCCCACCCCACCACGAGCGGGTCGAGGCCGCCGTGGCTGACCTGGTCACGTTCATCGAGCGGGACGACATCCCGGTCCTCGCACACGCTGCGCTGGCACATGCGCAGTTCGAGACGATCCACCCGTTCCCCGATGGCAACGGTCGAGTCGGGCGAGCCTTGGTGCACGCCCACCTGCGCAGCAAGGGTCTCACCCGCAGCGTCACCGTGCCCGTTTCCGCCGGGCTGCTGACCGACACCGACACCTACTTCGAGGCACTGACCAGCTACCGCGACGGGGACGTCGCGCCCATCGTCGAGGCCTTCGCGACTGCAGCGCTGCGAGCCACGACCAACGCGCGACAGCTCGTGGCCGACCTCCACGCCGCTCGCGATGACTGGCAAACGCGCATCAAGGCCAGGCGACACGCCAACGCGTGGAGAGCGGCCGATGTTCTCTTCCGTCACCCGGTTGTCAACGCTGCCCTGGTGGCTGATGAGCTCGGCATCGAACCGACCAACTCCTACCGCGTGCTTCGACCCCTGGTCGACGCCGGCGTCATCGTCGAGTTCACAGACCGCACACGCGATCGGCTGTGGCGCGCGCCTGACGTGCTCACGGCACTGGATCAGTTCGCGGCGCGAGCCGGGCGCCGCAATCGACCAACTCACTGACGAGACCCGGCCGGCAGCCACCGTCACTTCTCGGAGATCGCATGGCGCAGTGCCACGCCGTGCGGAATGGTGTCACCGTCCGCGATCTGGGTCAGTGTCGAAGTGCGTCAGCAGCGACTCGGGTGTCGCGCCAGTCGTCCACCGCCAGCCTCGCGGCCGAGATCAGCTGGGCGAGGTCTCCGCCGCTGAGCACGAGGATGTCCTCGATCACGGCGTCGGGCGGCGTGACCTCGCCGTAGCAGTCATGCCAAGACAGTTCGACAAGTTCCAGCAGGTCCAGTGCCGCCGCGGAGCGCTTCGCACCGAACAGCTCGGAAACCTGATCCTCGCGATGACTGCGCCGCTCGGCCCGGCTCGAAACCATCGCGCCAGTCTGACGCAATCTCGCTCATCCCCGCATGCTCCCCGCCGCCGACGAGGTACACCGAGCGACCAAGGGTCAGCGCTCGCTGATCGGCCGGTAGTCGCGCACCGGGTGGCCGGTATAGAGCTGGCGGGGTCGGGAGATCCTTGAGTCCTGGTCGAGGAGCTCCATGTAGTGCGCGAGCCAACCCGTGGTGCGGGGGATGGCGAACAGCACGGTGAACATGTCGAGCGGGAACCCCATCGCCTGGTAGATCAGTCCGGAGTAGAAGTCGACGTTCGGGTAGAGCTTGCGACCCGTGAAGTACTCGTCGGAGAGCGCCACCTCCTCGAGCTTGAGCGCGATGTCGAGCAGCGGGCTCTTGCCCGTGACCGCGAAGACCTCGTCCGCGGTCTGCTTGATGATGCGGGCCCGGGGGTCGTAGTTCTTGTAGACGCGGTGCCCGAAGCCCTGCAGCCGGCCTTCACCGCGCTTGACGGCGTCGATGAACGCGGGAACGTTCTCCATCGAGCCGATCTGGCCGAGCATGCGGATGACGGCCTCGTTGGCGCCGCCGTGACGGGGCCCGTAGAGCGCCGCGGTCGCGGCAGCCGTGGCCGAGTACGGATCGGCGTGGGACGACCCCACCGTTCGCATCGCGGTGGTCGAGCAGTTCTGCTCGTGGTCGGCGTGCAGGATGAACAACACGTCGAGCGCACGGGCCAGCGCGGGGTTCGCGTCGTAGCGGGGCTCAGCGATCTTCCACATCATCGACAGGAAGTTGGCCGCGAAGTCGAGGCTGTTGTCGGGATAGACGAACGGCATGCCCGCGGAGAACCGGTAGGCACACGCCGCCAGGGTCGGCATCTTGGCGACGAGTCGCACCGCCTGGCGCAGCACGTTGTCGCGATCGCCGATGTCCTTGGCCTCGGGATAGAACGTCGACAAGGCGGCGACGGCCGACACGAGCATTCCCATGGGGTGGGCGTCGTAATGGAAGCCCTCCATGAACCGCTTGCGGACGTTCTCGTGGATGAAGGTGTGGTGGGTGATCTCGTAACGCCACTGCTCGAACTGCGCCGGGGTCGGCAGCTCGCCGTGGATCAACAGGTAGGACACCTCGAGGTAGCTCGAATGCTCGGCCAACTGCTCGATGGGATAGCCCCGGTAGCGGAGGATGCCGGCGTCGCCGTCGAGCTCGGTGATGGAGCTTTCCGCTGCAGCGGTGGAGCCGAAGCTCGGGTCGAAGAACCAGATGCCGGGGAGCAATTTCGACCAGGTCTTGGCGTCGACACCCCCGTTGTTGATCGGGATCTCCACCGATTCGCCCGTGCGGTTGTCGGTGATGGTGATCGTGTCTGCCACAGCCACATCCTACGGCCAGTCAGCCGAGCCTGAGACCCCTTCGTGCACGCGTTCACACAACCGTTACGTTCGGGGCCGGCGCACTTCGCCGTCGGGGTGATCGCGCCACACCGTTCGCCGTCATCCGGTCGGCGTCTTCGTGCGCGACGGACGCGACGACTCGTCGGGTCGGATGCCGTGCTGGCGCCCCGCCTCACTGCGCACGACTCGGCGCAAGGTGTCATTCACGGCCCGGTCGGCGGCAGACGGAAGTCCGCGTCGACGCCGAGCGACGCCGACCGAGCGACCGATGAGACCGTCGATCGGGATGGTCTTGTAATCACCACCGAGCCAGGCCGGCGAGGCCGATGCTGGGAGCACCGCGGCCCCGAATCCCGAGAACGCAAGCGAGGCGAGTAGCCGCATCCCGTCGAACTCGGCCTTCGCCTTGAGCTCGACCCCGCGAGCTGCTGCCTCCGCGTCGAGCTCCTCTCGGAAGCTGGTGCCCTGGGCCGGGAGCAGCAGCTCGTGCTCGGCGAGATCGGCGAGCGTCACCACGTCGTACGCGGCCAATGAATGGCTGAGCGGCGCGACGAGCACGCGATCCTCGTCGAAGAGCAGCTCGACCAAGACGTCGGGCTCGTCGATCGGGAGGTTCACCACCGCGAGCTCGAGGCTGCCGGAGATGAGCTGGGGGATCAGCGACGTCGTGGTGGCGTCGAGCACGACGACCTTCACCTTGGGGTGACTGGCCTCGAGGCTCTCGAGCAGCGGTGGCACGAGCCAGCGGGCGGTGGTGCCGATGACCCCGAGCCGGACGCGGCCCACCACCTCGTCACGCAGGCTCGCCACGTCGGAGTCGAGCGCCGCGAACTCCGCCTCGATCCGACGCGCGCGCTCGGCCACCACCTGGCCCTCCTCGGTGAGGGCGTTGGTCGCCCGGTCGATCAGGACCACCCCCATCTCCCGCTCGAGCCGGCTGACGTGGGTGGAGATGTTGGACTGGACCGTATGGAGCGCTCGTGCCGCAGCGGAGAAGCTGCGATGCTCACTGACGGCCAGTAGGGCGCGGAGTTGTTTCAGGTCCATGGCGTCCGTCCGGTCTGGGTTGGTCCCGAGGGGTGGAGCCACAGCGTATCTCCATCAGTGATGCGATATATCGCCGAGAACTACTGGGAAGATTGGTCGGGATCCTTTAGAGTGATCTCCAACAACCCAACCCACGGTTGGAGCAGAGCGAAATCCCCCCTTCGCCACTTCGACCGGGTCCGACGGCAGAATTCCCCCTCTGCTGCGGACCATCACTGAAGGACTGGTCCCCCCCAGTCCTTCAGTCGTTTTGGGGGTCGTAGGCTCCGAGCATGACCGAGACAGCGGCCATCTTCGATCTCGACCGGACGCTCCTCGCTGGTGCCAGCGGCCCGGTGTTCTCCGAGGCCATGCGTGACGCCGGCGTTTTGCCCGGCAGGTCCAACCCCCTCGAGCCGCTGCTGTTCAGGATCTTCGAGGCGGTCGGGGAGAACTCGCCCACGATGTGGTTCACGCGCCAGGCCGTCCGCGTGACCCGGGGCTGGTCTCGCGACGACGTGCGTGCAGCCGCGCGGCGAGCGACCCCGGCCCTCGAGGCCAAGGTGCTGCCGTACGCCCGCCAGCTCCTCGAGGAGCACCGACGGGAGGGCCGGCTCCTCGTGTTGGCCACGACCACTCCCGACGACCTGGCGCGTCCGCTCGCCGAAGCTCTCGGCTTCGACCACGTGATCGCGAACCGTTACGGCACGGCGCCCGACGGGACCTACGACGGCACCGTCGAAGGCGAGTACGTGTGGGGGAAGGGCAAGGCGCGGGCGGTGCGCGCCTGGGCCGACGAGAACGGCGTCGACCTGTCGGAGAGCTACGCGTACTCCGACAGCTACTACGACGTCCCCCTTCTGTCCCTCGTCGGGCACCCGAGTGCGACGAACCCCGATCCGCGGCTGCGGGCCATCGCCGCGCTCCGTCGTTGGCCGGCGCGCTGGTTCGACGTCCCGGCGACCGTGCCGAAGTTCGCCGGGCTCGAGCCACAGCGCGCGGTGATGACGTTCGCGCGTGCTGAGCTGTTCCCGTGGGTGCGCTTCCGGATCTACGGCGCTCAACACATCCCGAAGGAGGGCGCCGCGATCCTCATCGCGAACCATCGCTCGTACTTCGACCCGCTCGCGATCGGGTTCGCCCTGGCCAAGCGAGGCAGGACGGTGCGCTTCCTCGGTAAGAAGGAGGTGTTCGACGTTCCCGTCGTCGGCGACCTCACCCGAGCGATGGGTGGCATCAGGGTCGATCGTGCCACCGGGTCCGACCAACCCCTCGTCGAAGCGGAGGAGGCCCTCGCGGCCGGCGACCTGGTCGCGGTGATGCCCCAGGGGACCATCCCCCGTGGCCGTGAGTTCTTCAACCCGGAGCTCAAGGGGCGATGGGGAGCCGCCCGGCTCGCTCACGCGTCGAAGGTGCCGGTGATCCCGATCGGCCTATGGGGCACCGAGCGCGTGTGGCCTCGGTCCTCGAAGGTGCCCAACCTGACCAACCTCGTGCATCCGCCGACCGTCACGATCCGCGTGGGCAAACCCGTGGCGCTCGAGTACGACGATCTCGACGCCGACACCGTGCGCATGATGTCGGCGATCACGTCGCTGCTGCCGCCCGAGGCGCAGCGCACCCACGAGCCGACCCCCGAGGAGCTCGCCCGCACGATGCCCTCGGGGCGCGCCGATGACGCTGACGACGACCGCGAGGCGAGCCGGCGACCGGGCACTGACTGAGCCAGGGAACGACCGGCTCAACCGGCGTCGTCCTGTCGCTCGGGGTGTCAGCCGGCCGAACGCGCCCGGATGATGTTGAGAGCCGACCCGGCGCGGAACCAGGCGATGTGCTCGTCGCTCATCGTGTGGACCGCGCTGAACTCGGTGGTAGAGCCGTCGGGCTTGGTGACCACGCAGCTGATCGGTGACCCGGGAGCCAGCCCCGCGAGGCCGACGATGCTGATCCGGTCGTCCTCGTCGATCAGGTCGTAGACGGAAGGGTCCGCGAAGGTCAGCGGCAGGACGCCCTGCTTCTTCAGGTTCGCCTCGTGGATGCGAGCGAAGCTCCGCACGAGGATCGCCCTCGCGCCGCGGAACCGCGGCTCCATCGCGGCGTGCTCGCGTGACGAGCCCTCGCCCCAGTTCTCGTCG
>DATEEV010000084.1:0-3522 GCA_035281005.1 Microthrixaceae bacterium
GGCGGTCACGCCGGCGGCGGTGGCGGCGGCGCCGGTGGCCCGTCGTTCGGCATCGTCCTTCGCACCAGCTCGACCACCACGGGCGGGGTGACCTTCAACGGGGGCGCTGGCGGTGCGGGTGGCGCCGGCGGCACCACCGGCGTGAACGGGACGGCCGGTCAGACCGGGCCGAGCGGCAACGTCCAGTCGTTCTGAGTTCCCGCCCATGCGGGTCGGGGCCGTCCCTCCGGGGCGGCCCCGACCAAGGTCGGCGGTCCTACAGATCGTCGAGCCAGGTCGGCGCCCGGTCCAATAGGAACCGGCTCACCTCCAGGCACGTCTCCAGCACGTCGCACAGGTCCTCAGTGCCGAGGAACACCTGCGACAGCGAGATGTCCACCCTCGCGATGATCGTGAGGCTCCGCTCGGCCGGATCGGTGACCGAAGCGAACGAGTCGATCGCGGTGACCTCGATCGGCAGGTCGAGCCCACCGATCCCGGCCAGGTCCGTGGCGAGCACCAACAGGTCCGGACATCGCGGCAGGGGAGGCAGCGACCACGTGAAGACCAGCGGCAGCCGGTGCACGTCGGGCGGCTCCTCGTCCTCGGGCATGTCGATGACCTGGTCCTCGAAGGCCAGCACCGTTCGCGGGTCGACCTCGAGCGACAGGTGCAGGTCGAGCGGCCCACCGCACGCCTCCTCAGGGTGGAGGTCCACCTCCCACGCCTGGCGCATCGAGTAGCTCTCGACGAAGTGCCGCTCGTCGTGGATGTGGAACCCGTGTCGGGTGGCGTGGTCCTTGAGGTCAGCGATGAATCCCGGAACGTCGATCACCGCCATCGCCCCCATCCTTCCAGAGCCGCCGGTGGCGTGACGACACGAGTTGTCCCACACCGGCCCCGAGTAGCGTGCCAGCCCGATGAACGACGCCGAGCTCTTCGCCGTGCTCGACGCCACGGTCGACGCCGTGCGCACCGCGCTCGGAACCGTGGCCGACCGGACCGGGCTCGGTGATCGGCCCGGCCAGTACGCGCTCGACCTCGTGACCGACGCCGCGGCGGTCGCCGTGCTCGTCGACGCCGGCCTTGGGGTGCTCTCCGAGGAGTCCGGTCGCCATCACCCCGATCGCGGCAGCTGGGTGGTCATCGACCCTGTCGACGGCTCGACCAACGCCAGCCACGGCATCCCCTGGTACTGCACCAGCCTCGCGGTGGTCGACGAGGACGGCCTGCGCGCCGCGCTCGTCGTCAACCTCGTCTCCGGTGCCCGCTACTCGGCCACCCGTGGCGGCGGCGCCTTCAAGGACGGCGAGCCCATCAAGGTCACGTCCACGACCGAGCTGTCCGACGCACTGCTGATCCTCAACGGCCACGTCGACCGGCACCTCGGTTGGCGCCAGTTCCGCGTGCTCGGCGCAGCAGCGCTCGACCTGTGCCTCGTGGCCGAGGGCGTGGTCGACGGCTACCACGACGCCGTGGACGTGAACCTCGGGCCCTGGGACTACCTGGGCGGGGCCCTCATCGTGACTGAGGCTGGTGGCGTCATCTCCGACGCCTGGGACCGCCCGCTCCTCGTCGATGACATCACCGCTCGCCGCTCGCCGAGAGCTGCCGCGACCCGCGAGCTCCACGACGCGATCCGCGCCGCGGACCCTCGCGACCCCGCGGGAGCGCAGTGATGGCCGCTGGATCCCGACCGCTCTACCGCTTCGCGCTCCGGGTCTTCGCCTGGCTCCCCGAGGGGGTGCGAGAACGGGTCGTTCGCCTCATCGTGCCCAGCTTCTCGGTGGGCACGTCACCGTTCGTGAGCCGCGACGACGGTCGGCTCCTGCTCGTCCGCCACTCCTACAAGCAGGCGTGGGGGACGCCGGGCGGGTTCCTCGACCGCGGCGAGGCCGCTGAGCGCGGAGCGGTGCGAGAGGTGTGGGAGGAGACCGGGCTGCGGGTCGAGCTGGTCGGCGAGCCCACCGTGCACATCGACCCCGAAGGTCGCCGCGTCGAATACGTGACCCGGGCCCGGCCGCTTCCCGAGTCCGATCCCGACTCGGCGCGACCGACGTCTCCCGAGATCGTCGAGACCGCGTGGTTCGAACCGGATGACCTCCCCGAGCTGCAGGACCACACCGCGGAGGCCCTGGTCGCGCTGTTGCGGTCCGAGATCGGCCGGTACCCGCCGACCTGATCCTCCGGAGGGGACCGACTACCGATCGGGGGACGGACGAGTCAGCCGGTCGTGGCCCTCATCGAGGAACCCCACGGCGTCATCCCGGTCGAGATTCGCCTTCCACGATCGTGACGCGCCGAACGGCTCGTTCCAGAACTCGCCCTCCCGTGGCGACCACGGTCCGACGTAGAGATAGGGGAGGTCGTGGCCGTCGTCGCCGGGCGACCCGCCGTAGTTGGCTTCGCCCATCGAGAGTGCAAGGTCGAAGTGCTCCGGCCACAGCCGGCGCTCGGTGGGGGAGTCGTCGCCATGCGCTGCCGCAAATCGTTCGAGGGCACGATCCACGATCGAGAACCATTCGGCGATCATTCGGGCGGCGACCGGGTCGACGTCGAGCGGCGCGTCGGGCTCGAGCGGCGTGGAGAGTGGGTACACCCCCGCGGGCCCTCCGGGTTCGATGTCGAGCAGGCGAGCGGCGGCTCGCAACGTGGAGATCGGCGCCGAGCGCTGCTCGCCGCCGTCGTCCACCACCAACGTGGTTCCCTCGATCCTGACCCGGCGCGGTCGGCCCTCGTGGTCGTAGGTCGGTGTCGCGAGGCCGCCGGCAGAAGCGCGCAACCCGATCCGGCCGGTGTGGCGATGGAGGTCCGCGGCCAACACGTGCTCCGCGAGCTGGTGCAGCGACCGGCGCGTGGAGACGAGTCGCCCGACGCCGACGACATCGCCCTCGCGGGTGATGATCGTCTCGGCGGTCTCCGTCCCTTCGCCCAAGGTGCCGATGCTAGGGGTGGTGAAACGGATGGGCGACCTGGTTGACCAACGCGAATGAGCCCCGAGCCGCGACGCACGATGACGGGTGCGTCGCGTCGGATCCGCGCGGGAGCGCTTCCTCTCGGGGGATTCATGGTCGAAGATGGCGGCCGATGGCGGAGTTCGCCGACGAGGCGATGCTCGTGCGGGCGCTCCAGGCGCGGGACGAGTCGGCCTTCGCGTTCCTCGTCGATCGGGATCACCGTTGGTTGTTCCGCTTGGCCCGTCAGTACGTGTCGTCCGACTCGGTGGCGCTCGAGGTCGTGCAGGACACCTGGCTCGCCGTCATCGAGGGGATCGATCGGTTCGAAGGTCGGTCCACGTTGCGCACGTGGCTCGCGCGGATCGTCATGAACCAGGCGCGCACACGGGGTGTGCGAGAGGCCCGCACCGTCCCGTTCGCCAGCGCGGGTGATCCCGGGAGCCAGGATGGCCCCGGCGGCTTCGACCTCGATCGGTTCGCGGCTCGTGGCTCGGCCCGCGGGCACTGGACGGACCCGCCCGACGACTGGTCGACGATTCCGGCCGAGCGTCTGGAAGCGGCGGAGGTCCGAGCGGTCACCCGGGAT
>DATEEV010000085.1:0-7711 GCA_035281005.1 Microthrixaceae bacterium
GTCAGTTGAGGCCGTTGACCGTGACCGGGATGACGGCTGCCTGGACCCTGGTGGTCGGCTCGGACGGGAGCTGCTGCACCGCGACGACCGAACCACCCATCGACCCGACGCCCCAGCACCGGACGGTGCCATCGGTGAGCAGGACGCAACCGCCGAGGAAGTCGAGCGTGATCTGCGCGACGTTGGTGACGCCCACCAGCGGCACGGGGGAAGCGACCGCCCCTACGGCGGTGTACACACCGTGGCCGAGCGATCCCGCGTATGACGACCCCCAGCACTTCGCGGAGCCGTCGGCGAGCGTCGCGCACGCCGAGGTCCCACCGCTGACGATGGACGTCACTCCCGTCAGGCCGGACACCGCGTCGGGCGACGGCTGGCTGAAGTAGACCATGCCGTTGCCGATCTGGCCGTAGTCGGCTGCGCCCCAGCACACCGCTGTGGCGTCACCGCGCACCGCGCACGTGTGGTTCGCCGTCGAGCCGAAGCTGGTGACGCCAGTCAGGCCGGGCACCTGGACCGGAGGGCTCGACGGTCCCTGGGTGATCGTTCCGATCCCGAGCTGACCGTACCGGTTGTCCCCCCAGCACTTGACGGTCCCATCGGCGAGCAGGGCGCACTTGGACCCGACCTTCACCGCGGTCGAGATCCCGGGCGGGACGTACGGGGTGCCCCCCTCGCCGTCGTAGAGGCACTTCACCGTTCCGTCGTTGATGAGCGCGCACGAGTCCGTCAGCTCGACGACACCGGTGAAGCCGGGCAGCGTCACAGGTGCTATCGAGTTCGGCACGTTGCCGTCCGGGCTGGTCAACGGGGCCTGACCGAAGCACTTGATCGTCTCGTCGGCCAACACGGCACACACGTGGTGGTCCAGGACGTCGACGTCGACCGCGGTCGTGATCCCTTCGATCTGGATCGGCAGTTCGGTCAACACGAGTTGGCCACCGATGGGGACGATGGCATCCCAACACCGCACCGAGCCCTGCTGATACACCGCACACGAGCCGTCCATTCCGCGGTCGACCTCCACGATCCGGTCCCCGGTAGGCGGGGTCACGACGACGGTCGTGTTCTTCTTCCAGATCGTGCCGAGCTCGTCGGTGGTACGGCACTCGACGACGGTCTCACCGATCGGGTACTTCTCGTCCGGCGGGGACAGACAAACGGTCGGCCAGTTCTTGCTGAGGCCCTCGTGGATCCAGTTGGTCAGCTTCACCTGCACACCGGTCAGGTCCGGCGCTGCCACGGTGATCCGATCGGGGTTCATGAGCTGGATGTAGTAGGGGCGAGCGACGAACGTGGTGCACGCCGAACCGACGATCGTCACCGCCACGAGCGCGGCCATCGCCGCATACCGAACCTTCATCCCCATCCCCCTCCGTAGCTCCCCGACGCACTGTGCCAGGGGGGTGGCGCACGGTCAAGAATCCTGGTGCGCGTGACCCGAACCACGACGCGTGATCGACACGCGGTCACGGCGGCGGCGAGCTCGAGCTCGCCGAGTGCACCGGATGCTGCCTCGGTAGCCTCCGGATCCATGAGCCGTCCGTTCCGCTCGGGGTCGACCTGCAGGCTCCGCTCCCGGATCGAACCTGGGCCGACCGGCGGTGGCGGCGCTCGGCGGGCGGGCCTGCGCCGACACCGGCTATGCGCCGACACCGTTCGACGCCGCCATCATCAACTTCTACGCGCCCGGCGCCTCGCTGGGCCTGCACCGCGACCACGCCGAGGGGGATGCCATCGCCGGCGGCTCGCCGGCGGTGACCATCAACCTCGGGGTCCGGCGTGGCGCCGAGCGCGTGGTTGACCGTCGCCAGCGCCAGCCGAAAGGCGACGAACGCCGTCAGGGCGAAGATCTGCTCGTCGTCGAAGCCGGCGTCGCGCAGGGCCTGCACATCCTCTGGCGTCGCCCCGTTGGGGTCGCGCGCCACCCGGCGTGCCCCCCGCGAGTGCCTGCTCGTCGGGCGGGAGCCCGCCGTCGTCGCCGCCCAGCACCTCGGCCACGACAGACGGATCGACGGTCACCGCGAGCTTGGTGCCCCAGGCGAGCGCGCAGTACGAGTCACCCAACGTCGAGGCGCACGCCGAGATCAGGACCGCCCGTTGGCGGACCGTGAGCGAGGCCGCCTTGGCGGCCGTGTCGATCAACCCGAACAGCCCGACCTTCAGCTCGGGCACGTGCGCCCCCACCCGCGTGAGGTTCACGACGTGGCCGCGGTCGGCGACGATGGCGTCGAAGAGACGCTGCGCAGCGCCGACGGCACGGCGCGACGGAGGTAGCTCATGGCTCGATCGTGTCATGAGTCGGCCGCCGCACGCGACGGGTCGGGTTCAGGGCACGAGCGTGTCCAGGAACGAGTTCGTGAAGATGCGGTGCGGGTCGAGGGTGTTGAGCGCGCTCCGCGCCGTGTCCCAGTTGTCGCCCGCCGGCAACCCGGCCCGGTAGGCGTTGGGCACCGTCGTCGAGAGCTGGGTCGGGTCGGACCACGCCGCGCTGGTGGAGTAGCCCCAACCCTTCGACCACTCCGGCCGGACCGCCGCATAGGTGCCCGAGTAGTTGGCGTACACCCACTGCTCGAGCTCTCGATAGAACTGGTTGGCGTCCGGCGTGCCGGGCACTGTCAGCACGTCGAGCCACACCGCCACGTCCCACGGCTGGTCGGGACGGGGGCGCAGCGCCGACAGCGAGGGCGGACCGGCACTGGGGACCGCGACGTCGGCGGCGGCGTCGAGGCCGGTGACACGGATCTCGACCGGCCCGTTCATCGGGTAGCGCCCCTGGGCGCGGTAGGCGTCCAACTTCTGCCGGTACACCGTCGCGAACTCGTTGACGACCCGCTGCACGTTGGCGCGGGTGGTCAGCACCGCGTAGCCGTTGGCGGTCACGCGCAGGGTGGTCGGCCGCACGTAGAGCAGCGTGTTCTTCGACCACCCCCAGATGTCCCAGGTGCCGGTGCTGATGAGCCCCGCCCCGACCGTCGCGATCTGGGTCGTGCCGAACGTGGGGGTGAGCGACCCGTTGCCGGCGACGATCTGGGCGATGAGGCTCGTGAGCTCCGACGAGAGGTTGTCGGAGAACCCGTAGTTGTACGGCGAGGACACGCTCCTCGCGAAGAACGGCTTCGAGGGCGACCGGCTCCACACCTTGAGCCAGGGGTTGTCGGTGAAGGGGAACCAGATCGCCTCGACCCGCCCCGAGCTGTTCATGTAGCTCGAGAACGATCGCGACGCCGACGCCGACGACCCGAACATCGTCGTCCACGGCACGTCGAACCAGCTCTGGCACCGCAACCGCTGGTTGGCGCCGACCTGGAGCGTGACCGAGGTGACGAACGAGCGGCCGATGTGGGTGAGCAGCGGACGGATGGCGGCGTCGCTGCGCGAGAACGTCCGCAGCACGTACTGGTTCGACGCCGCGTCCCACACCACCGCCGTCAGCGACGTGACGAGGTTGCTGATCGAGCCGTAGGTGGTGCCGGGCACGCGGGTCTCGCCGTTGGCCGGCACCGCGGTGCCGTGCCCGTCGATGGCGAGCACGCCGCCGAGGGTGAGCTGACCGGGCGCGGGTGTCGCGGTGAGGCCGTAGCCGGACTGCTCGAGGTGGGTGAGCAGCGCCTCCATCGTGATCCCGGTCTGCGCGGTGACCGTCGCCGGCGAGCCCGCCGAGACCGAGACCGTCGTGAGGTACTGGGTCGTGTCGCAGAGGATCTGCTTCGCGTCGGTCGAGCCCGGCGTGACCACCAGCGGTGACCAGTTGTGGGTCTTGCCCCGAGCCCGGACCTTGTAGCCGGCACCCCGGGCCCAGTTGGCCACGGTGACCACCTCCGCCGGCGTGCGCGGCGCGCAGGTCCACAGCGCGTCGACCGCGATGTCGCCCGACCAGTTCCGGTACGCCTGCTGGTACAGCGGAATCGTCGACGGGAAGTTCGGAGGGACGACCGATGCCGCGCCCGCGGGCACAGCGAACGCGGGTGCCCAGTTCAACAACCCGGCGGCGCCGAGCGCGGATGCCGCGCCGGCTCCCATCAGCTGACGGCGCGACAGGCGCGGCGAACCCAACTCGTGGTCGGTCATGTTCGGTGTCCCTTCCCCCTGGTGGCGGTGCACCCCGTCGGCCTCGGACCGCGCTGTGCCAGATGTCACCCTCTTGAATTCGCGGCGCGACGTCAAGGCCCATTCAGGGTGAAAGCAGATTTTCCGATCGGGAAGCATCGCGGCGCCGACGAGCGGTCAGGGAACCGGCCGAGCGGTCCCCGGGAGGTGTGCAGGCTCCAGCCGTCGCCCATGCGGGTCACGGTCGCGGTCGTCATGGGTGTTGCTCCTGTTCCGGTCGATGTGTCGTTCTTCGATGCGTCGCATCCGCTCGTCGATCTGCGCGGTGGTGCGAGTCGATCCGGACAACCACGCGTCAGCGATGGTCGCCCGCCACGCCGGCTTCGACCCGGCGGGACAGGTCACCGCGGAGGGCACGACACTGCTCGTGCTCAGACGCCCGCTGCGCTGAACAGTCGAGCTCGAGCCCGCTGCACCGGATGCTGCCTCGGTAGCCTCCGGATCCATGAGCCGTCCGTTCCGCTTCGGGGTCGACCTGCAGGCTCCGCTCCCGGATCGCACCTGGGCCGACAGCGCCCGGGACGTCGAGGACCTCGGCTACTCCACGCTTTTCGTCCCGGACCATTTCGACGAGGGACTCGGTCCCATCGCCGCGATGTCGGTGGCCGCGGCGGTGACGAGCGAGCTCCGCATCGGGACGCTCGTCCTCGACTGCGACTACCGGCACCCAGCAGTGCTCGCCCGTGAGATCGCCACGATCGACCAGATCTCGGGAGGCCGCATCGAGCTCGGGCTCGGCGCTGGGTGGAAGACGTCGGACTACACGACCGCCGGGATCCCGATGGATCCGCCCAAGGTCCGTGTCGACCGCATGATCGAGCATGTCGAGGTGCTGAAGGGATGCTTCCGCGGCGAGGCCTTCGACTTCGACGGCGACCACTATCGGATCGACGGCCTGGTAGGCACCCCGACGCCAGCTCGACCGGGCGGTCCACCGCTGCTCATCGGTGGCGGCGGCCGCCGGGTGTTGTCGTACGCGGCGCGCGTCGCCGACATCGTCGGGGTGAACGCGTCGGTTCATTCCGGAGCGTGGGACGCGGAGACGGTGCGTGGCACCCTGCCCGAACGCGTGGATGAACGACTCGAATGGGTGCGCGCCGCGGCCGGGGATCGTTTCGATGACATCGAGCTGAACAGCTGGCTGGCAGCGGTCGAGGTGACCGACGAGCCCGAGACGCTGGTGCTGGCGCTGGCCGAGATGTTCGGCCTCGTCGACGCCGACCCGAAGGAGCTCCTCGATTCGCCGTTCAACCTGTTGGGCCCGCTCTCCGTGCTCGGTGAGCGGCTGATCAAGCGACGCGACCGATGGGGCCTGTCCTACGTCGTCCTGCCCGGCACCCAGGCGCGAACGTTGGCCCCACTCGTGGCCGAGCTCACCGGAAGGTGAGACACGCCGGGCCTCGGCAACCGAACACCGTCAACGACCGGTTTGTCCGTCGATCAGTTCTCGCAGGATGTCCGCGTGTCCAGCGTGGCGCGCGGTCTCCTCGACGAGGTGCGCGACGATCCACCAGAGATCGGGGACGACGTCCGTGTCGAAGTTCGCACAAGTGGCACCCCAATCGGCATCGGCGAGGACCGCATCGACGCTCACCCAGGTCGAGCGATATCGGGCGACCGCAGTCGCCAGCGTGTCGCTGGGTCCGACCGGAGGACCGCCGTCACTGGGCGCGACTCCTCCCGCGAAGCGTTCCAGCACCCAGATCGTCTCCGCGTACACGAGGTGATCGACGAGCCACAGCAACGACGTGCCGGTGGGCACCGGCGAGCGGCGCGCCTCCTCCTCGGTGAGCCCGTCGACCTTTCGCACCAACGAATCTCGTTGGTACTGGAGCAGGGCCCGAAGCGTCGAGCGAACATCACCGACGACCCGTGGTGGCCCGTGGTCGGTCAACGCCCTCTCACCTCGATCTCCTCCTCATCTCCACCCCACCTTGGCACGCGCGCACTGCCGCGGTGCTCCCAACGCCTGACCGCGGGGCGGCCACAACGAGGAGTGGCCGGAGAGCTCGTCGATGAAGGATCCTGTGCCCGACCGAGTCGAGCCCGCCGCACACGGCAGGTCGAAGGGAGTTGGAGATGGTCCGGATGTCGGTGTTCTACCCATCCAGTGAAGGTGCGACGTTCGATCACGACTACTACCGGGACCGGCACGTCCCGTTGTGCGTCGAGCACTGGAAGCCAGCCGGGGTGTCGATCGACCGGGGTGTGAACGGGCCGTACACCGCTGCCGTGCACATCACCTTCGCGTCGATGGAGGCGCTCGGTGCAGCGATGGCGTCGGAGAGCACCGCGACGATCCAGGCCGACGTCGCGAACTACACCACCATCACGCCGGTGATGCAGATCAGCGAAGTCGTGTCCTGACCGAGGCCCGCGAGGGCCACCAGAGGGCGATCACCGCACATGCGCGAACAACTCGGGCCGCAGACCCCGCACCAGCGCGTGTCGTGTCGCCTCCGCCTCGCGACGCGACACGTCGGCGAGGTGCATCATCGCCGACCCGTGGAAGGTCCCCGGGTACTGGTGGAGCTCGACCGACACGCCCGCTGCCAGCAGGGCCAAGGCATAGTGGATGCCCTCGTCGCGGAGCGGGTCGAACTCCATGGTCGTGACGAAGGCGGGAGGAAGCCCCACGAGCTGCTCGGGCGTCGCGCGTGCCGGCGCCGCGCTGATCGGCACCTCGTCACCGCCGGCGGATGCGCCGAGGTAGGCCTGCCAGCTCAACTCGGCCATCGGCCGGTTCCACATCGGAGTGTCGACGAAGGTGGTCATCGACGGCGTGATCAGCCGGTCGTCGAGCTCGGGGATGCCGAGCACCTGCAAGACCAGCTCCGGTCCGCCGCGATCGCGGGCCACGATCGCCGTCGCGGCGGCGAGGCCACCCCCGGCGCTCGCTCCCATCACCGCGAGCCGCTCGACGTCGACGTCGAGCTCGTTCGCCGACGCCGCCAGCCAGCACAGTGCGGCGTAGCAGTCCTCGAGCCCGGCGGGATAGGGATCCTCCGGGGCCAGCCGGTAGCCGACCGAGACGACCACCGCATCGGCGGCCAACGCGACGACAGCGGCGCTGCGGTGCTCCGATTCGAGGTCACCCATACAGAACCCGCCACCGTGCAGGTAGAGGACGGCTGGTGCCGAGGCCTCGGCACCAGCCGGCCGGTAGACACGGACCGGCACTGCAGGCGCGACGCCGGGACCGGGTACCTCGTGATCGGTCCACTCCACGCCCTCGAGCGGCGGGAGGTCCGCGGTGGCGCCGGCGACGAGCGCGCTCATCGCCGCGCGCGCGGCCGCCATGTCGGACCAGTCGCCCTCCACCGGCAACAGCGGGACGAAGGGTGCCAGCTCGGGATCGAACCGGTAGCCAGGTTGCTCGGTGGTCATTCGTGTTCCCCTCTGTTGTCGGTCAGCCGACGAAGAACTCACTGGCGGCCGCCCAGATCTCGGGGTCGACGGTCTTCACGCGCCCCGCCATCTCGGCGAGGGGCACGGTCACCACCTCATCTCCCGACAACGCCACCATCGAACCCCAACGACCCTCGTGCACCGCGTCGATCGCCGCGATCCCGAATCTCGTGCCCAACACCCGGTCGAAGGC
>DATEEV010000086.1:0-8335 GCA_035281005.1 Microthrixaceae bacterium
CCCCGGGCCCCGTCGCACCCCTCGATGCCCAGGTTCAGGATCTGCACCCCGAACTCGTCGAGGCCGAGCGAGCCGATCTCCGACGCCAGCACGGCGGGCACGGAGTCCCCGGCGAACGCGATCACCGGCGGCGGTGGCACCGTGGTGGTGGTCACCGTCGGGGGAGCCGTGACGTCGGGCCGGCTCGGCCGTGGCGCGGCGCTCGGCTCGGTCGGGCTCGTGAGGCCCAGCTGGGTCTCGCTGTCACCGTCGAGGATGCTCGCGAGGGCTTCGCGGTCGTCGGTCTCCGTGGGCACCACTGCGCTGATGATGAACAGGGCCGCCATCGCGATGGCGAACGCGGCGACGGCGCTCCGGCCGGGGAGCAGCTTCTTCAGGCGGATCGGGCGCTCCAGCACGTGGAACGACAACTCGGCGAGCGCGACGGTCACCACGAGTCGGAGGATCAGCAGCGGCCCCAGCTCCCAACCCGTTCGCCGTTGGTCCAGCCACATGAAGATCGGCCAGTGAAAGAGGTAGACCCCGTAGCTGATCGCCCCGAGGTGGACCAGCGGCCGACACGAGAGCACCCGTGACAACGGGCCCGGCCGGGTCGCAACCGCGACGAGGGTGGCCGACACCAGCGACACCGCGGGCAACCCACCCTGATAGAGCCACGACGAGGTGACGGCGGTGCGCCAACACAGCACGGCCAGCACCGCCAGCGCGGCGATGCCGGCGGCCGAGCCCAGCGGGCGGAGCGACCGGTCGGTGCGCCCACGGATCGGCCACCAGAGCGCGAGCAACGCCCCGGTCAACAGCTCGGCCGCCCGGGTGGTGGTCCCCAGGTAGATGTGGTCGGGGTTGCTCAGAACGAAGCCGAGCGCGACGCTGCCGACCCACATCGACCCCAGTACGACCCCCAAGCGGATGACCGTGCGCGAGGGTGACGCCCGGCGCAGCGTCAGCCACACCACGACCGGGAACAACGCGTAGAACTGCTCCTCGATCGCCAGCGACCAGAAGTGCTCGGTCGGCGACGGTGACGCGAACACGTCCGCGTAGCTCGCGCCGGTGTGGATCGCCCACCAGTTCGCGACGTAGAGCGCAGCGGCGCGGATGTCGTCGACGACCCGTTCCGAGATCCCCGCTCCCCATCCGACGGCGAGCAGGACGAGCAACAGGGCGAGGCTGGCCGGGGCCAGGCGGCGGAACCGGCGGCCCCAGAAACGAAGGAGATCCACCGAACCGGCGTGTCCGTGCTCGCGGATCAGCAGCGAGGTGATGAGGAAGCCCGACAGCGTGAAGAACACGCTCACGCCGAGGAAGCCGCCGATCGCCCACGGCATCTGGCCGTGGAAGAACAGCACTGCGAGCACGGCGAGCGCCCGAATGCCGTCGAGGGCAGGGACGTGGTCGAGCCCCGGCCGACCGACGTTCACCTCCGCGACGCCGGAAGGCGCTGCGGCGGTCGGAGCGCTCATCGACCCCCAGCGTAATGTTGCAAGTGTGGTTTCTCGGATCGGCCCTCCCCGTCATGGCCCTCCCCGTATCGGGATCGTCGTCGTCGCCTACAACGCCGCGACGACACTGGCCCAGGTGCTCGACCGGATCCCCCCCGAGTTCCGCGAGAACCTCGACGCGGTCCTCGTGTCCGACGACGCCAGCTCCGACGCCACCTACCTGGTGGGCCTCGGTTACCAGTCCGCTGATCCGGACCTGCCGTTGCAGGTCATCCGCAACGAGCACAACCTCGGCTACGGCGGCAACCAGAAGGTCTGCTACCGGTGGGCGATCGAGCACGACCTCGACATCGTCGTGCTCCTCCACGGTGATGGGCAGTACGCGCCCGAGTCGTTGCCCGACATCGTCGCACCGCTCGTGCAGGGCGAGGCCGATGCCGTGTTCGGCTCGCGGATCATGCAGAAGGGCGAGGCGCGCCGCGGCGGCATGCCGCTCTACAAGTTCGTCGGCAACCGCATCCTGTCGACCCTGCAGAACACCATCGCCGGCGCCGATCTGAGCGAGTGGCACTCGGGCTACCGGGCCTACTCGGTCGCGGCGCTCGCGGACGTGCCGTTCGAGGCCAACGTCGACGGGTTCAACTTCGACACCCAGATCATCGTGCAGTTCCTCGAGGCGCAGAAGCGCATCGTCGAGGTGCCGATCCCGACCTACTACGGCGACGAGATCTGCCACGTGGAGGGGATCCCGTACGGCCTCGGCGTGCTCCGTGATGTCGCCCGCTACCGGGCCCACAAGATGGGCTTCGGGACCGGCTCGCTCGCGTTCGCCAGCACGACCTACGAGCAGAAGACCGACGTCGATTCGAGCCACGGCATCCTGCGCGCGCGGCTCGAACGGCATGGCCGGGCCCGCGTGCTCGACCTCGGCTGTGGCGACGGGTCGCTCGGCGCGGCGCTGCGCGAGTCGGGCAGCGAGGTGGTGGGGGTCGACCTGCACGAGACCCCGGGGGTACGCGACCGCCTCGACCACTTCGTGAAGGCCGATCTCGACCAGGGCCTGCCCGCCGGGCTGGGCGGTGACGTCGACGTGGTCGTGGCCGCGGACGTGTTCGAGCATCTGCGCGAGCCCGAGGCGCTGCTCGATCAGCTCGCGGTGGTGCTGCGCCCGGGCGTATCGGTGGTCACCTCGATCCCGAACTTCGCCCACTGGTACCCGCGGCTGCGTGTCGCCTCCGGACGCTTCGACTACGACCGACGCGGCATCCTCGACCGCACCCATCTGCGGTTCTTCACCCGGCGCAGCTTCGAGCGCATGCTGAGCGCTCACGACTGGACGGTCCGCCACCGCGAGTACATCGGTGTGCCCTTCGAGGTCACCGACCGCGGCGGGCGTGCACCGTCTCGGTGGGCGGGCAGGCTCGCGCGGCTCGACGGCGCGCTGGCGCGGGCCTGGCCGAACCTGTTCGCCTACCAGATCGTCTACGAGCTCGAGCCGCCGTCGAGCTCGAGCACCCGCTGACACACCGGCGTCCCCCGCCCCTGCCGCTCCCGGAACACGGGATCGTTCGCGGTGCTCGCTGAGGACCCGTCGAGTGACAGCACGACCCGGTCGTCGGCGATCAGCTGCACGGTGTCGGCGACGGGGTCGGTCACGATCGCCAGGTCGAGCGTGCGGTCGTCGTCGAGCTCGATCGTCGCGTCGAACTCGTCGCCCCGCACGCTCACGGTGTCCCCAGCTCGACTGAGCCGGAACGGGCCGAGCTCGCGAGGCGTGTCGTCGAGGTCGTCAGGGTCGACCTCGACATCGTCACGATTCGCCGCAGCGGCCTCGACCAGCACCCAACGCTCGCCGTCGGAGACGTAGAGCCCCTCGCAGTCACCGACGACGAGCAAAGTCTGTGATTCCTCATCGGTCGCTGCGCCCCCGACGTCGTCGAAGGAGTCGCGCCGCAGCACGGCGGCGTCGTCGGCACGGGGGAGTGAGTACTGATCGTCGACGAACTCGGCCACGGCATCGGGGGTGCGCGCCGAATAGAGGTCCTGGTTCACGATCGCCAGCCCGACGTTGGCGATGATCGACCATGCACCCAGCGCGAGCACGGCGACCCACATCGCGCCCCGGGCGATCCGCGGCAGGCCGCGGATCCGATCGAAGCCCCACCACCAGCCGAGGACCGCGGCGAGCACCAGCAGCGGGAACAGGTCACCGAGGTACCGGTGCGCGACGAACGCGATCGCGAGCGCCGGGACGGTCGCGACGAACGCGCCGATGATCGGGGCGACGAACGGCCCGAGCACCCGCCGGCCGCCGATCAACGCGCCCACGCCCACGACCGCGGCGATCAGCAGCAACGGCGTGGTGGTGGTGAGCGATGCCGATCGGCTGATGGTGTCGAAGGTGACGTCGCCGACGACGGTCGCGGGTGGTCCGAAGTCGGTGGCCGGGTACCAGCCGTGGACTCGCAGATTGTCGGGCCGCACGTACTGCCACAGGGTCGTGGGGATGTAGCGGAGGCCGAAGATGCTCCCGCCGTTCTCGGCGAGCACGGCCTGTCGGTTCGCGTTGATCCCCGAATACACCTGTCGGTCGAGCGGCAGCTGGTACAGCAACCCGAACCGCGCCACGTTCACCGCCACGTACGCACCGACCGCGACCATCCCTCCGAGGGCCAGCTGCCACCAGCGGTTGGCGAGTGGGCCGGCATCGACACCGAGCACGCTCAGGTCCCGAGCGGCCGTGCGCCGAGCCGTGCGTCGGGCGACGATCGTGCGCCACAGGCCCCAGAGCGAGAGCAGTCCGAGTGACACGAGCGGCCCGACCCCGACCGACGCCCGGGTGAGCAGCGCCGCAAAGGTGGTCACTCCCGCCATCAGCACCCGGGTCGTGCTGGGCCGAACGACCAGTCGGATCTGGCTGTCGTAGGCCCACAGCGAGAGCGCCGCCCCCCACAACAGCGCCTCGTGGTACACGGCCGGCAGCGAGACCAGGTACACGACGATCGATCCGAGCATCGTCACCAGGAGCCACGTGCCCAGCGCGAGGGCGGTGCTCCAGTCAGCGCTGACGAGAGCAGGGCTCGGCCGGTCGGGCTCGCCGCCGCGGGAGCCGACGACCCGAGCCGCCCATCCGATACGGGTCAGCATCACCGCCACGAGCACGCTGGCCAGCAGCATCGACGGCTGGGAGAGGCGGCCGTCGAGCGAATCGGTGAGGGCGAGGACGGGCATCCGCAGGATCGACGGGAGGGGCCCGAAGTAGGTGTGGCTCCGCCCGTCGGTGACGATGGCCTCGATACCGAGCGCCTCGCCGGGCCGGATGTCCCAGTGGCCGTCGAGCAGTGCACGAGCCTGCAGGTCGTAGAAGTCCGAGGTGTAGCGCGGCGCGGCCAACCCCGCGTTGCCGTCGAAGAGCATCCAGGCCAGCGCCGCGACGCCGATGATGCCCACGACGACCGCGACCCGGGCGCAGCGGGCAGGCAGCCGCAGGTCGAGCTGGTCGGGCATGCGAAGCAGGAGACTACGAGGCGCACCGACCGTGCTCGTCCTCCTACCGAGCGCTTCGGGCTCGAAGCTCGTTGCGTGGAGCGACTGTGACCGCGGGCACAACGGCCGCCGGATCGCTACGATCGTGTCGTGGCGATGCTCCTGGGGGTGGTGTTCTTCCTCGTGCCCTTCGTCGAGATGATCGTGGTCTTCACGATCGGACCGAAGATCGGCTGGGACACCACGGTGACGATGATGGTGCTGTTCGCCGCGGCCGGTGCCTGGTTGCTCAAGCGTGAGGGGTTCGAGGCCTACCGCCGGGTGCAGGTGGGTCTGCAGCAGGGCCGGATGCCGACCACGGACGTGGTCGACGGGGTCCTCGTGCTCTTCGCCGGCGGTTTGCTGCTCTGCCCGGGCTTCGTCACCGATGTGCTGGGGATCCTGCTCATCCTGCCCCCGATCCGCCGGCACGCCCGCACCGTGGCCGGCGACGCGATCCGGGCCAGGGTCAGCCGGCGCATCCGCACCGTGGGTGCCCGCTTGAACGACGATCCGATCGCCAACGGCGCCAACGGCGCCAACGGCGCCAACGGCGGGGCCGGACGTGCGTACCGGCGTCCGGCTGCAGGACCGAACCACGGGCCGAACGGTGGGCCGAACGGTGGGGCGAACGGTGGGGCGAACGGTGGCACTCGAAGCGGACGCGCCGAAGCAGACGCAGATCCCCGTGATCCACCCCGTCGCGGTCCCGAGGCCGACGTACGCGAGGACGTGCGCAACGGGGCAGGTCCCACATCGGGCCGCGCTTACCGGGGTCCGGACGATCCGGCCGACCCGGGGACCGGGCCGGTGCGGTCGAACATGGCCGACGACGACGACCTCATCGACATCGACGGTGAGGAGATCGTGTTCACCCAGGGCGAGCTCGGCCCGTCGGCACACTGACGGGTGACACTCCAGTTCGACTCGCCCCATCCTGAGCACGTGCCGGTGCGCGATGCGGCCACGGTCATGCTCGTGCGGGACGGTGTCCAGGGCCTCGAGGTCTGCCTGCTGCGCCGCAACCTGCAGTCCGACTTCGTCGGCGGCGCCTACGTGTTCCCTGGTGGCGGTGTCGACGACGAGGACGCGGCGCCCGACGCGCTGGCGCTGACGACCGGGCCGCCCGACGTCGAGGCGTCCCGGCTGACCGGGGTGGCTTCCGGTGGGCTCGCCTTCTGGGTCGCCGCGATCCGTGAGAGCTTCGAGGAGGCGGGGCTGTTGCTCGCCTGCGGCGCCGAGGGCGAGCTGGTCGATCTCGACGGCGACCCGAAGGTGACGGCGCGGTTCGCAGCGCATCGCCACGAGGTCGACACCGGACGCCTCGGCCTCGCCGAGATGTGTCGGCGCGAAGGGCTGCGCCTGGCGACCCACGGCCTCCACGCGTTCGCTCGATGGATCACACCGCTCGGCGCCCCGCGCCGCTACGACACGAGGTTCTTCGTCGCGCTCGCCCCCCGGCACCAGACCGCGCTGCACGACGACCGCGAGGTCATCGCACACCTGTGGGTCCGTCCGGCCGATGCCCTCGAACGGCACGCGACCGGTGAGCTGCCGATGATCTTCCCGACGGTGCGGAGCCTCGAGGCGATCGATCGGTTCAGCGGCGCGCGGGACGTCGTCGAGCACGCCGAGATGATCGGAACGGTGGAGGCGGTGCTGCCCACCGTTCGCGAGGACGCCTCGGGCCTGCGGATCGTGCTCCCCGGCGACGAGGAGTACGACGCGATCACGAGTCGCCGGCTGGGCTGAGCTCTGCTTGATGACTCCGAATCGCAAGCGATCACGGATGCCGCCGAACCGGCGTCAGCCGGTTCGCAGCGAGAAGAGCCTCGGCGTCGCTGGCTCCTGCCTGCTGCCCTTCAGCGCTTGCGGATCAAGGTCAGGCCGTCGGCGACGTTGAGCATCACGACGTCGACGCGCTCGTCGGCCGCGACGCGATCGTTGAAGTCCCGGATCGCGGCGAGGTTCGCGTCCTTCGTGGCGTCGGCAGACGGGTCCGCCGCGGCGCCCGACCACAACACGTTGTCGACGACGATGAGGCCACCCGTGCGCAACCGCGACAGCAACAGCCCGAAGTAGGCGAGGTAGTTGTCCTTGTCGGCGTCGATGAAGGCCAGGTCGACGTGGGGCTCGTCGGGCAGTTCGGCGAGGGTGTCGAGTGCCGGGCCGATCCGCAGCTCGATCCGGTCGCCCACCCCGGCCGCGTCCCAGTGCGGTCGTCCCAGCGCGGTGAACTCCTCACTCACGTCGAGGCAGAGCAACTTGCCGTCCTCGGGCAACCCGAGTGCGATGCTGAGGGCCGAGTATCCCGTGAACGTGCCCACCTCGACTGCGGTCCGCGCACCCACGAGCCGCGCCAGCATGGTCATGAGCGCCCCCTGTTCGGCGGGGATCTGCATGATCGACGCGTTGGGGAACCGCTCCAGCGTCGCGGCAGCGATCGCCTCGTGCTGCGGCGTCGGTTGAGTCGAGTGGGCGACGAGGTAGTCACGGAGCTCCGGCGTGAAGTCGATGCCTTTGCCAGCCATAGCTGAAGTCTCGCAGGCCCCACCCCTCGCACGGCCCGATCTCGCAGCCCCGCCGTCGCTCCGGGCCTCGGCGGTCGTAAGTTGGTCACCGATGGCGTTGCTGATCGGACTGGCGTGCTGGGCGGTGCTCGAGCTGTGGGTGATCACGCTCGTCGCCACCCAGATCGGCGCGGCCTGGACCGTGCTCGCGCTCGTCGCCTGCAGCGTGCTCGGCTGGGTGCTGATCCGTCGTGAGGGAAGAGGTGCCTGGCGGGCGATCCAGGAGGAGTCCGCCGCCGGCCGATCGCCGGACCGGGTGATCGTCGACGCCGCGCTCGTGTTGATCGGCGGGGTCCTGTTGATCGTGCCCGGGTTCGTGAGCGGGCTGCTCGGGCTCCTGCTGCTCGTGCCACCGATCCGCTCGCTCGTGCGACCGCTCGCGGTCGCGTGGACCGCGCGGCGAGTGGCTCGTGCGGCCCAGGTGGGCACGACACGAGGTCGGGTGCGCGTGGTGACGTTCGGCACCCGCACCCGTCCGCCCGGGCGTTCCCCGTGGGGCGACGACGTCATCGAGGGCGAGGGCGAGGAGGTCGACCTCGGCTTCGACCGACGCCGCGAGCTGCCCTGAGTTCGCTCCGAGCGGTCGGCGCTCAGCCGCCGGCGTCGTGGCGGGCGAGGGCGGTGTCGACCGCATCCAGCAACCTCGCCGAGCAGCCAGCCATGTCGACCGGCGGCGCCACATCGGTGGCGATGCGCTCGGCCAGCTCCCGGAATGCGGTGGCCGCCGCTCCCTCGCCGAGCGCGATGGGGCGCCCCGTGTCGCCACCCTCGGCCACGGCGGCCTCGATCGGGATGCGT
>DATEEV010000087.1:0-2378 GCA_035281005.1 Microthrixaceae bacterium
TAGAGCGGCGACACCGCGACCAGCCCCGGCAGGGAGTCGAGCGCGTCGCGAAGTTGGGCGCGGCGGTCGCCCAGGTTGGACCCGAGGCTGAGGAAGGCCCGCACCGTCAGGCCCGGGTGCGGCGCAGCGCGACCCCGGCCGTGCCGAGATCATGGGCCACGGGCGGACGGAGCTTGCGCACGCTGACCTCGACCGCGGCGACGCGGGGCTCGGCCAGCACCGCGTCGGCGATCTTCGCGGCGAGGCGCTCGAGCAGCTTCGTGTGTCCTTCCGTGGCCGCGACGACGAGGTCGACCACGGCTCCGTAGTCGATCGTGTCGTCGAGGTCGTCAGAGGCCCCGGCCGCGGTGAGGTCGGTCTCGATCACGATGTCGATCTCGAGTGGCTGGGCGCGCTCGACCTCCTCGGGGAGCACGCCGCAGCGCGCGAGCACGCGCAGGGCCCGCAGCTCGATGCGATCGGCGGTCACGCCTGGGCAGGCTGCGCGTAGCGGCCCGCGACCGCCACGATGTCGCGCCCGGAGGGGCCGAGCTGGCGCGACGTGATGTGCTCGAGCAGGAAGATGGCCTTGGGCTGCTCGGTGACCATGCCGGTCCACACGAGGTAGCCCGCCATGAGCCCGATGGTGCGGTCGCCCAGCTCCTCGTGGTGCACGAGCAGCTTGTGGTCGGCGGCGAGGAGAGAGCGGATCTCCTCGTAGATCTCGGGGAGATAGGTCGGGAACTCCTCCGCGATCGGGAAGGGGCGGTGCCGCCAGGTCACGCCGAGCTCGTCGTAGTTGTGGAGGTTGTGGGTCGCGGGGATGATGCTGATCACCGGCGCGAACCCCTGCTCGCGCACCCAGATGATCTCCTCCTGGCGGCGGACGCGGCGGTGGTTCGCGCCGTAGCCACCCGGGCGCTCGCTGATGGCGAGGCGGTCCTGGATGACCCAGCTGAAGTGCCGCGGCTTGATGCCCTGTGCCCATTTGCCCTTGGCCGGCATCAGAAGGTCTCCTTGCTTTGGGCGCCATTCGGCGCACTTTCCTGCGCGCCGATCGGCGGCTTCGGGGGGATGGTTCCCGCGACCACCTTCGCGGCGTGCACGTGTGGGCGGACGTCGTGGGCTCGGACCATGTCGACGCCTTGGCTCATCGCCCAGGTGGCCACGGCGAGGGATGCCTCGAGGCGGTCGTCGGTCGGTGTGGCGTCGCCCGTGCCGATGCCGACGCGGGCGTCGCTGCGCCCGCTGAGCACCCCCATCGTGGCCTTCCGGCTGGCGCCGACGACGACCGGCCAACCGGTCGCGACGAGCTCGTCGAGGCGCGAGATCAGTTCGATGTTGTGGTCGACGGTCTTGCCGAAACCCAGGCCCGGGTCGATCCAGATCTCTGCCACCCCCGCGGCGGTCGCGGCCTCAGCCCGTTCGACCAGGAACGCGGTGACCTCGGTGACGACGTCGCCGTAGGCGGGCTCGTCCTGCATGGTCGACGGCTCGCCGGCCATGTGCATGGCGATCCAGGCGGCGCCGGTGTCTGCGGCCACCTCGTGCAACGAGGCGCTGACGTCGTTCACGATCGTCGCTCCGGCTGCGACCGCGGCCCGCGCAACTTCGTCGTGGCGGGTGTCGATCGAGATTCTCACCCCGATCTCGGCGACCAGCGGAGCAAGGCCCTCGACGACGGGGAGCACCCTGGCGAGCTCGGTCTCGGGATCGACTGGAACGGCGCCGGGGCGGGTGGATTCACCACCCACGTCGATCACACTCGCCCCCTCGGCGATCATCCGTCCGGCCTCGGCCAGGACGTCGTCGACGGACGCGTAGCGACCACCATCGGAGAAGGAATCCGGTGTCACGTTCAGCACACCCATCACCCGCGGGATCACGGGGCGAAATCGTAGTGGGGACTGTCAAATCGGGCCTCGGGGACCGTCTTCGGGCGGCGCTCGAGGAGGCCCGCTTTGTGGACTACACGCAAGCCCGCCGTAACCTTTCCAGAGCCGACGGGAGGAACCGTGTCCGACCTCAACACCCCCGACCCGCTGCCCGATGACTCCGAGTGGTCAGAGCACTTCGACCTCGCGCGCATCGAGAAGGCGGTGCGGGAGATCCTCATCGGCATCGGGGAGGATCCCGACCGCGACGGGCTCCGCGACACCCCCGCCCGGGTGGCCCGCATGTTCGCGGAGACATGCTCCGGGCTGCACGACGAGGCGCATCGCCATCTCAAGGTCACCTTCGAAGCCGACCACGACGAAATGATCATGGTGCGCGACATCCCGCTCTACTCGATGTGCGAGCACCACCTCGTGCCGTTCTTCGGGCGTGCCCATGTCGCCTACATCCCGAGCGACGACGGTCGCATCACCGGGCTGTCGAAGCTGGCCCGCCTGGCCGAC
>DATEEV010000088.1:0-17693 GCA_035281005.1 Microthrixaceae bacterium
ATGGCGATCGAGGCCGAGACAGGAACCTCGACTCGTCGGAGCGCCGCGCCGTCGGCGTCGACGGCGAGCCAGTCGGTCAGGCCGTGCTCGGGTTGGGGGAGCCCGACCGACGCGGGCAGGTCACCACCCAGGTCGACGAGGAGCACGTCGGGGCGTGCCCGACGCGACCGGGATTGGCTCGATCGATCCGCGGCCAGCACCGAAGCGAGGCCGACCGCAGTGGTGGTGACTCCCACGCCACCCTTCGCGGACCACAGCGCGAACAACACGACACCCTCCCGGGGCTCGTCCGGGGCGAGACGCCCGCAGGACAGGGGAGGGAAGGTGCCGAAAAGCTACCGGAGGCCCTGACGAATCGTCAAGGCCTTCGGATCGATCGATTGAGTTTCTCTCGGTGTGCCCGTCAGCCTCTCGCCTTCTTCACGCCGACGAAGACGAGAAGTGCGAGGACAGCGAGGAGGATCAGCTTCTTTGCCATCCGAAGACTCTAGTTGTTGATGGCCTCGTCGGCTTCGGCTCAGCCTCGCCCTTCGGGCTTCTTCGCCTCCGCTCCTCGGCAGTTCTTGATGGCCTCGTCGACTTCGGCTCAGGCTCGCCTTCGGGCTTCTTCCTCGTCAGTGAGGTTCGGCGAGGCCGGTGGCCTCAGACTGCGAGGAGATCGCGCGCACCGGTGTCCGACGAGGGGTGACGCAGCTTCGACATCGCCCGTGCCTCGATCTGGCGGATGCGCTCGCGAGTCAGGTTGAAGTGCTCACCGACCTCCTCGAGGGTCCGCGGCTCGCCGCGGTCGAGGCCGAAGCGGAGCTTGAGGATCTCGCGCTCGCGCTCGTCGAGCGGGGAGAGCAGCCGGGAGATCTCCTCGGGCAACAGCGCCGTGGCCGCGACCTCGAAGGGCGACTCGGCCGAGCGGTCCTCGACCACGTCACCGAGCTCGGCGTCGCCGTCTTCGCGCAGCGGCTCGGACAACGACAGCGGCTCGGCCGCGAAGCGCAGCGCCTCGGTGACCTTGTCCTCGGGCATCTCGACCTCGGCTGACAGCTCGGCGAGCGTCGCGGGACGACCGAGCTTGAGCTCGAGGCGGGCCCGGGCCTTCTGCAGCCGGGCGAGGGTGTCGCCGGCGTGCACCGGCAGACGAATGGTGCGGCCGGTGTTGGCGATGCCGCGGGTGATCGCCTGGCGGATCCACCAGGTCGCGTAGGTGGAGAACTTGAAGCCCTTGCGCCAGTCGAACTTCTCGACGGCGTGCATCAGGCCGAGGTTGCCCTCCTGGATGAGATCGAGGAGCGGCAGGCCCGAGGCCTGGTACTTCTTCGCGATCGACACCACCAGACGGAGGTTGGACTGGACGAAGGTGCGCTCGGCGTCCTCGCCGGCGCGGACCAGACGACGCAGCTCGCGCTTGCGGGCCGGACTCAGCGACCGGCCACCGGCCTCCAGATCGGTGCAGGCGGCAACCCCTCCCTCGATCGCCTGGGCCAGACGGACCTCGTCGTCCTTGGTGAGCAGCGGGTATTGGCCGATGTCGGTGAGATACAGCCTGACCAGATCTTCCTCATCGCGCTCGACACGCTCTTTCGGCACGTTTGAAATCCTTCTGATGGAGGGTGGGGTGGGGGGAGTGCAAGGAACCGGAGGGTCGGGATCCACCCCCGGCGTCGAAGGGATGGCTATAACGATACGGATCACGTCAAGAGGCTGGTCGTTCCGCGCCCGAAAATCGGGGGAGGATGGGCAGTTCCACCTATGAGCGAACTCAGCGGACCCCCGCCCGCGACCCCTCCAGAGCCGGTGATCGTGACGTTGCGGTTCGATGCTGCCGACGCGTCGGCGCTGGGTTCGGTGCTGGCGCGATACGTGGTGGTCTCACGGGGCCATTCAGGTTGTACCAACATCGATCTCTGCGCGTCCGACACCGTCGAGGGCCGGTTTCTCGTCATCGAGAAGTGGTCGGATGACGAGTCGCGTCGGATCCACTTCGATTCGGACGACATGGTGACGATGGCCCAGGCCTGTCGCGGTCTGCTGCGCTCCCCGGCCGAGATCGACCTGCACCAGCCGATCTCGGCCCACGACCTCGCGTGACGCTCAGGACGTGCCTCCGCTGGACGAGGCCGCATCCGCCAGATCGGCGAAGGTCAGGCCCTCAGCGCCCCAGAGGCGCTCGAACTCGAGGTCGACGGCGTCCGAGAACCCGAACCGCGATCTGAACAGGTACTGGCGCCGGGGTCGTTCATCTCTGCCACCGAGTCGCACGAGCCGCCCGACGTTGTAGGTGTCCCACACCACACGTTGCGAGACATCGAGCCCCGCCTGAAGGTCGGGCGCGCCGAATGCCGGGTCACGGCGATCACGCGCCTCGATGAGCAACCGGCCGATCGACTCGGTCGCGGCCCCGCGGGAGAAGCATCGGAGCCGTCGCGAGTCCTCCACCGAGCCCGACTCGAGATAGCACCTGATCGGGTCCAGCTCGCGCAGCTCGATGATCGCGTTCGATGTCTGGTCGTTGACCTCGACGATCACGTCGACGCTCTCGAGGCCGAGCCGCGTGACCATGGCCTCGGTGATGGATGCGATCTCCGACGGGTCGAAGTGGACCCAGCGGAACTCGTCGGGGAGGACCGCGACCGTCATGCGGGCTCCTCGGCCCGCGTCGTCTCCTCCGGTAGAGCGACGTCGTACGCATCGCCGATCGAGCCCGGCCCCGCGATGCCCCCGGCGGCGACCATGAGCTCCTCGAGCCGCGCCTGGTGCGCGGCCGCGCGCCGCACATCATCGGCATCGCGGAGCATCGACTGGATCAGCATCTCGCCGTCGCGCCAGTCGTCGAACTCGTCGCCCAGCACGAACTTCAGCGATCGGATCGTCGGCGCGTCGGTGATCGTCGACGTGTTGTTGAGGTGGTACGTGTACGCCGCGATCTTGTGGGGGATCAGCACCCGGTAGACCCCGACCAGCTTCTCGATCGTGAGCTGTGGCGCCTCGGGCTCGCTCATCGCGTCGACGAAGGCGACCAGCTCCTCGTTCGCCGGCACGGTGAGCCGCTCGGGGTTCATCTCCCTCAGCTCCGGCAGGCGCTTGTGCCAGAGCTCGGCGTGCCATGCGTGGTGGTAGCAGTGCGTGCCCAGACGCATCTTCACGTCGAGCTCGGGCACGGTCGCGACCCAACCGCCGAGCAGCTCGAAGAGCCGCATCTCGATCCACTTGTAGTTACCCACCCGCCGGGCGGTCTCCTCGACGTCGAAGCGGCCCGGGAGCTCGCGACGATCCCAGGGGCTGAACGGCGCTCGGGCTCTCTGCTCACCTGGTCGAGGCTCGGCCACTCGCGTCACTCCTCTGCTCGGAAACAGGTCCGGCGGGACGGTAGCCGGTCAGCGTTGATCGCCGACGTGAACTACTTCGAAGCGGCGCTTGAGGCGAAGGGCCGGCACCTCGACGAACCGCCGCGAGGCCATCGCGACGAGAAGGCTGACGATGCCCACGCCGATGCCGAGTGCCCACATCTGAGGCACCGTGAGGACCTCGTGTCCGTCGACGGTCGGATCGGCGTTGAAGACCCGGGCACCGTTGGCGATGAGGAAGAGGGGCTGGTGCCAGAGGTAGAGGGCGTAGCTGAGGATGCCGAGGTAGACGAAGGTGCGGTTCGACATGACGCGGGCGGCGCGCCCCTGTGGTCGCAGCACGAAGTGGAGGATCGTCAAGGTCGCGCACCAGATACCGAGCTGGTAGTTCCAGCTCTGGAACGCGACGTCGTGGAACTGCTCCTCGGTGAGACCGGGAGGTCGCTCGTACACGGCCACGAGGTCGAAATAGAGGAAGCCGACGACGCCGATCGGACCGATGAACGACAGGATCCGGTCGAGGCGTATCGAGCGCACGTCCTGCAGCTTCCTCACCGCGAACGCGAGCAACGTCCCGTATGCGAGTGAGTCGGGGCGCAGCGCGTAGACGATCCGCGACGAGCCTTCGAGACGGCCGACGAGCCTGACGAGGAAGCACATCACCACGAGCGCGATCAGTGACCCGACGACGAGTCGCAGTCGACGGCTCGTGCCCGGCCGCAGGCCGACGAAGAGCAGCAGCGCCGGCCAGATGAAGTAGAACCACTCCTCCACCGACAACGTCCAGAGGTGCACGAGGAAGGCCTGCTCGCCCTTCGCGAACAACACGACCGGGTACACGTAGAGCGCGGCGGCGCCGACCTCGGCGAACGCCAGCTTGTCGGTCACCGGCAGGAGGTTGGTGAACAGCGCGAGGACCAGCACGAAGCCGAGCAGCACGTAAAGCGCCGGGAGGAGCCGCAGACCCCGTCGCAGGTAGAAGTTGCGCATCGAGATGTGGCTGGACCGCGACCACTCCTCGAGGAGCAGCGCCGTGATGAGGTAGCCGGACAGCACGAAGAAGAGGTCGATCGTGAGCGACAGGCCGAAGAAGCGGGTCTTGCCCCAGTCGGAGAGGCCCGCCACGTAGTGGCCGAACATCACCAGCACGATCCCGAGACCGCGAATGCCGTCGAGGGATTTGTTGTAGCCGAAAGGAACTGGCGCGCGTCCGTCCAGCGAGCGTCGTAGATCGACCGTGACCTCCGGCTCCACCGCCATCCGCCGAGTGTTCGTGCGGGTGACGAACCTGTCAAGTTTACGATTCGGCCCGCGCGGTTAACTTGAGGATATGGGCGACGACAACCACCTTGAAGATGAGGAGCTGCAGGCTTGGCGCGCCTTCGTGAGCGCACACGGTCGGATGTTCAGGAAGCTGGATCACGAACTGGTCCAGGTTCACGATCTACGTCTCGCGGAGTACGAGGTGCTCGAACACCTCGCAGACACCCCAGATGGGCATTTGCGGATGAACGAGCTCGCAGAACGATGCGGGCTCTCGCCGAGTGGTCTCACTCGGCGGTTCGACTCAATGGTCCGTGAGGGCCTCGTCGAACGCGAGCGCTGCGACGACGACCGTCGTGGCGTGTACGCCGTGATCACCCAACTGGGCAAGGACCGACTCGGCCAGGCCGAGCCGGTCCACACCGCTGGCGTCCGTCGGATGTTCGTCGAGCCGCTCGGCCGGGGAGAGCTTCCCGACCTGGCACACGCGCTCGACCGCGTCGCGACGGCCGGCAACGGACGCGGCTGACCCCCCAGTTCCCCCATCCCGCAAAGAAATTTGACATCGATCCGGCGGCCCCTCCTCGACGCGGGCCGCCTTTCGATTTGGCGAGCCGAGGCCATGCTCGATCGTTCAGCGGTAGCGATTCGTGATCGGCAGACGCCGGTCACGCCCGAAGGCCTTGCGCATCACCCTGAGGCCGGGCGGGCTCTGGCGGCGCTTGTACTCGGCAAGATCGACGAGCCGACAGATCCGTCGCACCACGGCGTCGTCGAAGCCCGCCTCGATCAGCTCGGCTTCGGTGCGATCACCGTCGATATAGGCCTCGAGGATCGGGTCCAGCACCTCGTAGGGCGGCAGGCTCTGGTCGTCGCGCTGGTCGGGTCGCAGCTCGGCCGAGGGCGGCTTGTTCAGCACCGACTCGGGCACGATCTCGCGGCCCGCCGTCTCGTTGCGCCACCAGCACAGCTCGTAAACGAACAGCTTGTAGACGTCCTTGATGACGGCGAGGCCGCCTGCGGTGTCGCCGTAGAGCGTCGAGTACCCGACCGCCGACTCGCTCTTGTTCCCCGTGGTGAGCACGAGCCACCCGAACTTGTTCGACAGTGCCATCAGGGTGACGCCGCGCACACGTGACTGCAGGTTCTCCTCGGTCAGGTCGGGAGGTTGCTCACCGAACGAGGGTGCAAGCATCTCGAGGAACGCCGAGTGCGCCGGTTCGATCGCGATCGTGCGCCGCTCGATGCCCAGTTGCTCGCACAGCCGTTCGGCGTCGGTCACCGAGTGGTCGCTCGAGAACCGGGAGGGCATGAGCACGCCGTGTACCCGCTCGGCGCCCAGCGCGTCGGCGGCGATCGCCGCGACCAGTGACGAGTCGACCCCGCCCGACAGGCCGACGACCACGTCGCCGAAGCCGTTCTTCGTCACGTAGTCCCTCACCCCGAGCGTCAACGCGGACCAGACCTCCCGGGGTGGATCGAGCAGGGCCGCGACGCGACCCGAGCCCGCCGTCTCGTCGGCAGGTGGCGCGTCGGTGTCGACGATGCGGTGTCCGACCACGAACTGGGGAAGGCGCGCTCGAACCTCGCCGTCGGAGGCGACCAACATCGAAGCCCCGTCGAAGATGAGGTCGTCCTGGCCTCCGACCTGATTGACGTAGACCACGGGAACCCGCGTCTCCAGCGCACGCTCGACGAGCATGGCCTCGCGCTCCGCGAGGCGACCCCGGTGGAACGGCGAGCCGTTGATGTTGATGAGCAGCTCCGCCCCGGCGAGCGCCTGGGCGAGGGTGGGCCCGGTCTCGCTCCAGATGTCCTCGCAGATCGACAGTCCCACGCGCCGACCCGCGATCTCGACCAGGGCCTGGTCGGGGGGCCCGGGCTCGAACCAGCGGTCCTCGTCGAACACGTCGTAGGTCGGCAGCGCCAGCTTTCGCTGGACATGCTCGACGCGACCGTCGCGGCACAGCGCGGCGGCGTTGTAGCGGTGACCGTCGTCGCCGAGCTCGGGGAAGCCGACCACTGCCGCGCACTCACCGCTGATCGCGGCGATCTGGTCGAGCCGGTCCCGACAGTCCTCGAGGAAGCGACGCTTGAGCACCAGGTCCTCGGGGGGGTACCCGCACACTGCGAGCTCGCCGAAGACCGCGACGTCGGCGCCCGACTCCGAACGTCGGTACGCGTCGACGATCGCCGCGGTGTTCTCGTCGAGCGCACCCACGGTCGGGTCGAGCTGGCACAGAGCGACTCTCACGCGCTCAACCTACGACGCGCAGAGGGGAGGCCCGAAGGCCTCCCTCTCTCGCACGTTGGAATCGGATTGCCGCCGCAGGCAGGAGCTAGCGACGTCGAGGACCAGCATCCGGATCGCTTGCGATCCGGGGCCATCAAGCAGAGCTCAGCCGTCGAGAGCGGAGCACACCGTGTTCGTGATGAGGCGCGACACGACGTAGGGGTCGATGTTCGCGTTCGGGCGCCGGTCCTCGACGTAGCCCTCCTTGTCCTGGGCCACCTGCCATGGGATGCGGATCGAGGCGCCGCGGTCGGACACGCCGTAGCGGAACTCGGAGTAGTGCGCCGTCTCGTGGAGGCCGGTGAGGCGCTCCTCGTAGCCGTGCCCGTAGCCCTCGAGGTGCTCCTCCGGCTTACCCGGAGCGCCCATCGCTTCGCAGGCGGCGATGATGGCGTCATAGCCCTCGCGCATCGCCTTGGTCGAGAAGTTCGTGTGGCAGCCGGCACCGTTCCAGTCGCCCTTGATGGGCTTCGCGGAGATCGACGCGTCGACGCCGAAGTCCTCGGCGATGCGGTAGAGGAGGTAGCGCGCCATCCACATGTGGTCGCCGACCTCGACCGGCCCGGCCGGACCGATCTGGAATTCCCACTGGCCGAGCATGACCTCGGCGTTGGTTCCCGAGATGTTCAGGCCGGCCTCCATGCACGCCGTGGTGTGAGCCTCGACGACATCGCGACCCGCGATCTCGGTGGCCCCGATGCCGCAGTAGTACGGGCCCTGCGGCGCCGGGTAGTACACGCCGGACTCGGGCCAGCCGAGCGGCCGGCCGGACTTGAACAGCGTGTACTCCTGCTCCATCCCGAACCACATCTCGTGGCCCTCGAACTTGTCCGCCACCTCGACACAGGCAGCCCGGGTGTTGGTCGGGTGCGGCGCCATGGTCTCGGGCAGGAGCACCTCGGCCAGCACGAGGATGTCGTCGCCGCCACGGATCGGGTCCGGACACTGGAACACCGGCTTGAGCACGCAATCGGAGTTGCTGCCCGGTGCCTGGTTGGTCGAGGAGCCGTCGAAGCCCCAGATCGGGGGCTCCTTGCCGTCCTCGAGGATTCTCGTCTTCGATCGCATCTGCGCCGTCGGCTCCGTGCCGTCGATCCAGATGTATTCAGCCCTGTACGCCACGGGGACCTCACTCTGTGTCTCGGTCGGCCCGGACCAGTTGTCCGAGCCGAGCTAATAGGGGGACCGTGCGGATCGCCCGGCCCCAGCATTCTCGGTGCTCGCTGTGCTCGGCCACCCGCGGCCTCGCATGAGGTCCCGCCAGCGGCCGAAAGATAGCTTGTTAGGACGCGATTTCTCCCCCGTTGCCCCCATGTGAATGGAGTGTGAACTGGGGCGCCGCGCTGGTCGTCGAGGAGCCGAAGTGCGAGACAGTACCGAGATGGAGCAACATCAGGACTACGTCCTGCGCACAATCGAGGAGCGCGGGGTTCGCCTCGTCCGCCTCTGGTTCACCGACGTCCTCGGCCAACTGAAGTCCGTCGCGATCTCGCCGGTCGACCTCGAGGGGGCCTTCGAGGAAGGCGTCCAGTTCGACGGCTCGGCCATCGACGGCTTCTCGCGGATGCAGGAGACCGACGTCCTCGCGATCCCCGACGCAGCGAGCTTCCAGCTCATGAATTGGGGCGACGGAGGCGAGGTCACCGCCCGGGTGTTCTGCGATCTGGTGAACCTCGACGGCACCCCGTTCGAGGGCGATCCCCGACAGGTTCTCAAGCGAAACCTCGAGAAGGCCCGCACCGCCGGCTACCAGTTCATGTGCGCGCCTGAGGTCGAGTTCTTCTACCTCGCCAGCGACGTCGCCGCGGCCGGAGCGGTCCAGCCACTCGACAACGCCAGCTACTTCGACCTGACGACGTTCGACGCCTCGAGCGACATCCGACGGGCGACCATCGGTCGACTCGAGGCGACGGGGATCCCGGTCGAGTACTCGTTCCACGAGGACGCGCCGTCGCAGCACGAGATCGACCTGCAGCACACCGACGGGCTCACCATGGCGGACAACGTCATGACCATGCGGCTGATCGTGCGTGAGGTCGCACTCGAGCACGGCGTGCACGCGACGTTCATGCCGAAGCCGATGTCCGGCGTGCAGGGCTCGGGCATGCACACCCACCTCTCACTGGTGAGCGGCGAGCGCAACGCCTTCTACGACGCCAACGGCGAACATCACCTGTCGACCGTCGGGCGGCAGTTCATCGCCGGGCTCCTCACCCACGCCCACGAGATCACCGCCGTGACGAACCAGTTGGTGAACTCCTACAAGCGCCTGGTGCTCGGCTTCGAAGCCCCGGTGCATGTGTCGTGGGCGCGGTCGAACCGCTCGGCCCTGGTGCGGGTGCCGGTGGTGAAGCGCAGCAAGGAGGAGAGCGCGACCCGCCTCGAGTACCGGGCGCTCGATCCGGCCTGCAATCCCTACCTCGCCTACTCGCTGATCCTCGCCGCCGGCCTCGCCGGGATCGAGGGCGGCTACCACCTCGAGGAGGAGGCAAGCGCCGACATCTTCGAGCTGAGCGAAGAGGAGCGTCGGGCCAAGGGCATCCGCCTGCTGCCCACATCACTCGCCGAGGCCCTCGACGCGATGGAGGGCTCCGAGCTGGTGCGGGAGGCACTCGGCGAGCACATCTTCGAGTGGTTCCTGCGCAACAAGCGCTCCGAGTGGAACGATTACAAGGCCCACGTGAGCCAGTTCGAGCTCGACCGCTACCTGAAGTCCTGGTGAGTCGACTCTGATGGAACCGATCCTCTGCTACCCAGACCCTCCGCCGTCCGAGGTCGTGCGCGCGCTCGAGCTCGCGGGCTACTCCTGGGAGGCGGTCGGCGACGAGGCGGCGGCCAACGACGGCCTGTGGAGCGCGGCGATCGTCGCCGCCGAGGAGGAGGCCGAGGCCGCGTTCGCGTTCGCGAGGGCGCTCCGCAACGCCGACGCGAGCGTCGCACCGGTGCTGTTGCTGGTGCGCGGCTCGGCGCTGTCCGAGCTCGAGACCCGCCACGAGCTCTTCGACGACTTCTGCGTGACGCCCTTCCACCCGGTGGAGTTCGAGGCACGGCTACGGCACCTGATCGTGCGCGGCGGGTGGAGCGAGACACCGACCGAGCTCGTCACCTACGGCGAGCTCGTCCTCAACCTCGAGACCTACCAGGCCATCATCTCGGGACGGCCGCTCGATCTCACCTACATGGAGTACGAGCTGTTGAAGTTCCTCGCGTCGAACCCCGGCCGGGTCTTCACCCGCGAGACACTGCTCTCCCGCGTCTGGGGCTACGAGTACTACGGCGGAGCGCGAACCGTCGACGTGCACGTCCGGCGGCTCCGATCGAAACTCGGCGAGGAGCATGCCGCCCTGATCCAGACCGTGAGATCGGTCGGCTACAAGTTCGGCGAGAGTCGCTGGGGGGCGTGAACCTCGGGGGCATTCTCAGCCCACGCTCCCCAGTGACTACTCCAGGCGGTCCTCCGACCATGCGAACCGCTTCGTCCTCGGTCCGCCTGGGGGTATTGATACCCGGCACAGCAAGAACGGGGAAGGGGAAGCCCTGCCCTTCCACTGATCTTTTCCCGCCGGGCGCCGAGTGAGCCACCATCTGAACAAATTGACGACATTCCGTGGCGAGGCCGCCACAGAACGTCGAACTGGTTGACGTAGGAGCCCCTCACCGTTCAAGGGCAGTGGCGAGGCGGCGGGCCAGCCCGTCGAGGTCGGTGTGAGCGCCAGCGCCAGCGCCAGCGCCGCGTCGACGACCGTGCCGAAGAGCTGACGCAACGCGAGCACGTCGGCCCCCGATCGCCTCTCCCACCACGGTGAAGGTGGTCGGTGCGCTCGTCGCGAACAGGCCGGCGTCCGCCGCTGCCCTGGCGGCCTCGAGCCGGCGGTCACGCGCATCGCCAGGGTCGAATGGCACCCCTGCAGGGAACCGGGCTGCGAGATCGTCGGCCGGCGCCTCGGTATCGGCACGCACCGTCATCACCGCGGCCATGGCGACGGTCAGATCCGCGGTGAGCGAGGAGCGGATTGCCTCGGGATCGAGCCATTGGGCCAGCAGCCCCTCGCTCGTGCAGGCCAGGATGCGAGCGAGATCCTCGTAGGTCATGTCCTGGTTCAGGGCCAGGCCCGCCCGCTCGAAGAGCAGTTCGTAAGTCCGCGCCAGCACGGGCACGAAGAGTTCAGGTACTCGGTGCCGACGACCGCCCGCACGGGTTCCACGCTCGGGTCGACCGCGGAACCGACCGAGAGCGTCCGCTGGTACCCGGACCAGCGCCTCCGCATCGGGCGCCAGTTGCGCCACCCGGGCCGACGAGACCCCCGCGTGACGCGCGAGCTCCCGACGTGACACCGAAGGGCCGACGTGAGTCGCCCGATCCTCGCCGACCTTGTCCCATGCGGCGTCGAAGATGCGCTCGCGAGCGACCACCGAACGCCACGACGACCTGCCCAACCAGGCCTCCTCGTACTCGTGCCGCCCCCCGACACGTGGGAGGACTGTACTTCGTCGTGTCAGTTGTTCAGATCGATGAGCTCGCTGCCGGCGTGAGTCTTCTCCCCGTCGATCTTGAGGAAGGTGCCGACGATCCCGGCGAGGATCCCGCCAGAGATGATGATGCCGACCGGCACCACCACGACGAGCAACACGACGATGATCACCGCTCCGACCATGCGCCCATCATGTCCCAGCCGCGCCCGGACGATCCAGCTTTGAGCACCGACCGGGTCGATCGTGAGCCGGATCGCTCGGGCTCACCCGCCTGGAGCGAAGACCCAGGCCTCGACCTCGACGCGCGCGTCGATCGGAAGGGCCGCTACGGCCACCGCCGAGCGCGCCGGACGGTGACCGCCGGCCCGCTCGTCGAAGAAGGCGATGTAGACGTCGTTCAGCGCGGCGTAGTCGCCCATGTCGACGAGGAACACCGTGGTCTTGGTGATCTGGTCGATGCGTGCGCCCGCTCCCTCGACCAGGCCGGCCAGGTTCGCGAGCGCCTGTCGGAGCTGGCCCTCGAATCCCTCGGCCAGGCCGTCGGCACCCAGGCCCACCTGACCGGACACCACGAGCCAGTCGCCGGCACGGACGATCGGTGTGTACGGCCCGACTGGGGTGCTCATGGGGCGAACCCTATGCCCGTCGGCCAGGTCGGCGGATGGCCCTGCGCCGCCCACACGGCGGCCGCGACGGAGCCGAGCACGGCGTCGCTGGCGTTGCGGGCGGGCCTGTCGTCGGGCTCGACGACGACCTCGACCTGCGGCATGTCCGACGAGCGGATGATCCCGAACGAGCGGATCGTCAGGTCCGACACCGTGCCGTCGTCGCCGACCGCGATCGCCTCGGAGGTGACCCAGCCGATCGCCATGTGCGCTGCGCCGATGCAGTAGCTGCGCAGCACGGTCTCGTCGAGCACCTCTCCGCACCGCACCGCCACACTGACCGTTCCGTCCCCGATCGTCGCGGTGGCCGTCGCTCCGTCGGGTGACGTCACGACCGTGTCGCCGCGGACGGCGGCGAGCAGTACCGCCGCTTCCACCCAACCGGCGCCGCGTACGTCGGCGGAGGTCGGCGGTCCGACAAGGTCGACCTCCTCGACTTCGAGCCCGGGCGCGACCGATCCGATCGCCGCCGCGATGCCGCTGGTGCGCGCCACCCTGACGAACCCGGACCCGTCCGCCCGGACCCCGGCCGCGATCGGCGGGCGTTTCGGGCCGAGGCGGACGGTGTCCTCGCGGCTCCATCGCGCGACCACGGTGCGACCGTGCCGCTCGGCCAGCTCGCGGGCGGCGGCGGGGAGCGGCGAGTCGAGCTTGGCACCGAATGCTCCGCCGTTGGCCAGCACCGAGGCCGGCTCGCCAGCCGGGGCGCACCACGCGACGTCGACCTCGAGGTAGGCGGGCTCGACCCACGACGTGCGAAGCGTGAGCGCCCAGTCGCCCTCCGGTGCGGACAGGGGTGGCGTGGCCGGCACGGTCGTGCGCCGTCCCTGCACCTTCCCGGCAACCGCGCGCGCCTCGTGGAGCCGCTCGGCCACGACCCACTCACCGTCGGGGCCGGGCACTGCGACGAGCGCGCCCTCGGGCACGGTGTCGTCGGCGAAGCCGGCCGCGCCGAGCACCACGTCGGGTGACACCCGTTGCGGCGTGTGACCCTCGAGCGTGGCGCGACGCGAGGCGGCGTCGAGATCCCGCGTCCCCGAGGTGTCGGCCACCGAGCCGCCCGCGACCTGCTCCGCCGCCTCGTGGATCGTGCGCCATCCGGTGCACCGGCAGAGGTGCGCGGCGAGGGCCCGGTCCACCGCGGCCGGGTCTCCCAGCGTGCCGCGCCGGCGCAGGGCCTCGAGGCGCACGACGATGCCCGGCGTGCAGAACCCGCACTGGCTCGCCCCCGCGGCGACGAACGCGTCGGCCCACTCGAAGGCCTGTGCGTCGTCGAGTCCTTCGAGGGTCGTGACGGCCCGGCCGTCGATCCGGCGGACCGGCGTCACGCAGGCCACCCGGGGCTCACCGTCGACGAGGACCGTGCAACAGCCGCATTGCCCCTGCGGGCTGCAGCCGTCCTTGGCGGCGCGCAGGCCGGGCAGGTCGCGTAGGGCTTCGAGCAACGTCAGGGCGTCGTCCGCCTCGACCGGAGCGCCGTTGAGGATCAGGGTCGCCATGGGGATAGCTTCGCCCACCATGACCCGGCCCATCTCCCGACGTGGCGTGCTCGTCGCCGGTGCGGCCACGGGCCTCGCCGCCATGGGGCTCTCCGCCTGCGGCGACGACGAGGCATCCGACGACGGCGTGAGCGCACCGGACCCGTCGCTCACCTACGAGCTGCTGGTCGCGTTTCCCCGAGACCTTCCCTACGTGGCGGCGGGCGTGCCCCAGCGACTGCCGTTCCTCATCGGCGAGGAGGGCGACGCCCCACTCGACACCCTCGCCGGCCCGGTGGAGTTTCGGATCTCCGACTCGTCCGGCGTCGCCGTCGGCGAACCGATCGAGGTGGCCGCACATGGCGAAGGCCTGGCCCGCGCCTACCTCCCCCTGCGCGTGAGCTTCGAGGAACCGGGGATCTACACGGTCACCGCGACCTACGCGGGCCAGGAGCTGCCGAGGGAGGTGCAGGCATTCCCGGTCGACCAGGTGTCGATGCCGGGTGTCGGCTCACCGCTGCCCGCGGTCGCCACCCCGACCACCGCGGACGCGCGAGGGGTGGCCCCGATCTGCACCCGCGAGCCGACGTGCGCGCTCCACGAACACGAGCTGACCGCCTCGCTCGCCGGCTCGCGGCCGGTCGCCTTGCAGATCTCGACACCGCGCTACTGCAGGACGAGCATCTGCGGTCCGGTGCTGGATCTCCTCGTGGAGCAGGTGGAATCGGACCCGGACCTCGCCCGGAGTCTCGACGTCATCCATGCCGAGGTCTACGCGAACCCCGAGGCGGTCGATTCGATCGAGCAGGCCACCCCCGCACCGGTGATGTCCGGACTGTCGCTGCAATTCGAACCGATCCTGTACGTGGCCGACGCGACCGGCACCATCGTGGACCGCCTCGACTCCATCTGGGACCGCGCCGAGCTCGACGCGGCCCTCGCGGCCGCGGTCTAGGGACGGCCTTCGGATCGGGCTCATCGAGTGAGCAATCAACGGTGGAACTCGAACGACGTCGGGGACCTTCTCACGGCCGATCTGCCGGCAGCGTCGTTCGACGTCGTGAGCAGCGTCGGCATGCTGCACCACGTCGACCAGGCGGAGGGCGTGGCGCACCTCGGTCGCCTGGTCCGCCCCGGAGATGCTGCTCGTGGTCGGCCTCGCTCGATCCCGCTCCGTGCGCGACTTACCCGGGATGCCTTCGACAGTCACGCGGTGCGTCGCCACACGCTGTCGAAGGGGGTGTGGGAGACGCCGTCACCCCAAGATCTGGCCGCCCCCATGACGTATGCCGAAACGCGCGACGTCTCGCTCGACGCGTTGCGCGGGGCTCGATTCAGGCGTCTGCCCTACTTCCGCTACGGCCTGACCTGAGCGCGCCCAGGAACCTAGCCGCAGGGACCATGCGCTCCATCCCGGCGTCCGCCGGGTCAAGAGGCAACCGTCAGTCGGGTTGGACGGCGCGCTCGAACGCGGCCTGCACCTCGACCTCGGCCGCCTCGCGGCCCTCCCACTCTCGCACCTCGCTGAACTTGCCCGGCTCGAGGACCTTGTACGCCGCGAAGAAGTGCTGGATCTCGTCGAGCAGGTGCGGCGGAAGGTCGCCGAGGTCCGCCATGTCGGCGTAGCGAGGGTCGACCGCGGGGACCGCGAGGATCTTGGCGTCCGGCCCGGCGTCGTCGCGCATCCAGAACACGCCGATGGCACGCGCCATCAGGTGACAGCCGGGGAAGGTCGGTTCGTCGAGGAGGACCAACACGTCGAGCGGATCGCCGTCCTCGCCGAGCGTCCCCTCGATGAAGCCGTAGTCGGTCGGGTAGGCCATCGCGGTGAACAGCCGGCGATCGAGCCAGATCGCTCCGGAGTCATGGTCCAGCTCGTATTTGTTGCGCGAACCGCGCGGGATCTCGACGACGACCTCGAACTCCACGTGGGATCGTTCTCCTGGGGAGGTCGGCTCAGCTGAAGGACTGCCCGCAGCCGCAGGTGCGCTGCGCGTTGGGGTTGGTGATCGAGAACCCCGACTGGTCGAGCCCGTCCTTGTAGTCGAGCTCGGCGCCGCTCAGGAGCTGGGCGCTCGACGGGTCGACGACGACCCGCACCCCCGAGTAGTCGAGGGTGACGTCATCGGTCGCGACGTCGGTGTCGAAGAACATCTCGTACGCGAAGCCCGAGCATCCGCCGGGCTTGACGGCGACCCTGAGCGCGAGCGCTTCGTCGCCCTCGGCGTCGATCAGCTGCCGCACCTTGGTGGCGGCGTTGTCGGTGAGCGTGATCATGTCGGTGGTCGCCTCCTGGTCGGTGGGAACAGTCTACGGCTGGGAACCCACGATCGGTCGAGTCGGGCTCAATCGTGGGGGGTGACGTCCGCGAGACAGGGCTCGCGATGGGAACGATCGTGGAAGTCGGTGACCGTGCCACCACCCACCTCCGAGACGAATCCCTCGAGCAGCCCGCGGTGCAACGAACAGACCAGCTCGGGGTTGGATTCGGCGAGCTCCGCGAACGGGCAGTGGGTGAAGGCCAGGGTCGAGACCCCCTCGTAGTCGACCCGCTCGGGGTCGAAGCCGAGCTCGGCGAGCATCGACTCCGCCGCGTCGACACACGGTCGGCGTGGTCGCCGGCCGGCAGCGAGGACCGTGCCCTGCTCGCGACCGGCCTCCGCGGCGGCCTCGCCGTCGAGGCCGGCGTCGGCGGCGAGCTGGAGGAGCATCCGGGCCAGCATCGGGAACACCGGGGCCTCGAGACCGAGGCTCGGCGCATCCGCCGCGAGGGAGTAGAGGTGGTGGGGTCGGCCCACCCCGGCGCCGACTGCAGGGCGCACGTCGAGCAGCCCGACCTCTCTCATGCGCTCGAGATGGGGCCTCACGGTGTTGGCGTGGAGGTCGAGCGTCTCGGAGATCTCGGCGGTGCTGAGCGGCCGCGGCGAGCGGGCGAGCTCGAGGTAGATCGCGTAGCGGGTGTTGTCACCCAGCGCCTTCAGCAGGTCGAGGCGATCGGGGCCCGGTCCAGCGGCCATCACCCGAGATTACACGGCCGAGACCGGGAAAATGCTGGGGACGGGTAAAATGCGCCCGTGGCACCGACCCCCCTCACCGACGCCGACGTGATCGGCCTGCTGCGGGGTGTGGTCGATCCCGAGCTGGGCTCCGACATCGTCGAGCTCGGGATGGTGCGTTCCGCCGCGGTGCACCACGACGGCGAGGTCCGGGTGCGGATCGCCCTCACGACCGCGGGCTGCCCGCTGCGCGCCCAGATCCAGACCGACGTCCGGTCACGCCTGCTGGCCTCGCCGGGCGTGACGAAGGTGACGATCGACTGGGACGAGCTCACCCAGGACGAGAAAGCCGCGGCCATGGCGCGGGCCCGTCGCAACATCGCGGAACGAGCCGGCACCACGGCCGTGCCGCCCACCACCCGGGTGCTGATGATCGCGTCGGGCAAGGGCGGCGTGGGCAAGTCGTCGGTCACCGTGAACGTGGCCACCGCGCTCGCAGCTCGGGGCTTCGCGGTGGGCCTGGTGGATGCGGACATCTGGGGGTACTCGGTCCCCCGGATGCTCGGCGTGGCGGGCCGCCTCGAGGGCGACACCGACACCCGCCAGATCCGCCCCCAGTCGATCGACGTGGGGACGGGTCGTATCGACATCGTGTCGATGGGCCTGCTCGTCGACGCGGAGGAGACGGCGCTGATGTGGCGCGGCCTCATCCTGCAGCGAGCGGTGCAGCACTTCCTCGAGGATGTGGCCTGGGCGCACGACCTCGACTACCTGTTGATCGACATGCCCCCCGGCACCGGCGACGTGCAGATGGGCCTCGCCAAGCTCCTGCCGCGCGCCGAGATGATCGTGGTCACCACGCCGTCGCTCAGTGCCCAGAAGGTCGCGGTGCGTGCGGTGAACATGGGACGGCAGAACTACCTCCGCGTGGCGGGGGTGGTCGAGAACATGAGCGAGTTCGTGGCCCCCGACGGTGAGCGCCACGCCATCTTCGGGTCGGGCGGCGGAGAGGCCTTGGCGGCCGAGGCGGGCGTCGCGCTGTTGGCACGCATCCCGATCGAGGCCGCCGTGGCCGAGGGTGGCGACACGGGGCGCCCCATCGCGCTCGGCGAGGGAGCGGCGGCCACCGCATTCCGGGAGCTGGCCGAGCGCATCGCCACCGATGTGGCGCCGCCGGTCGACATGGC
>DATEEV010000089.1:0-5760 GCA_035281005.1 Microthrixaceae bacterium
CGATGGAAGCTCGCACAGCTCGACGAGCGCAGCGACTTCGAGGAGCTGAACCTGGAAGAGGGCATTCAAATGCTTGGCGCACCGCAACGCCGTGACCTCCGCCGCCTCGAGGTCGACGCCGCCGCTGCCGCCCGCTACGACGAGGAGGTCGCCGCAGGCCTCGCAGAGCTCCAACAGGAACGACACCATCTCATTCGACGCACCGCCGAAGACTTTCCCGACCCGCAAGCTGCAGCGTGGTTCATCGCCGTCATCGAGGCCGGAATCGGAATGAGTGACGCGGCCGGCGTCCCGACGCCCGACCGGGACCGAGTCGAGGCGACACTCGTCGCCGCGCTCATGGGCGTCTACCGCGGCCTCGGACCCGAGGCAGCCCGACCATCAGAACACGGATGACCTGATTGCCGGGGCGCCCGGTCCCCGAAATGCTGTTGGAGAGCAGGGCGAACGTTCCCTGACACGGCACGAGCCGGCCGTCAGGTCGTCGGCAGGCCGAGGATCCGCGAGGCCACGAGGTTCTTCTGGATCTGGGCGGTGCCGCCCATGACGCTCTGGGCTCGGCTGTAGAGGTAGGTGTTGAGCATCGCCTGGTCTCCGTCATCGTGGCCACCACCCGCGATGCTGAGCGCGGCGTGGCCGACGGCCTGCTCCACCCAAGTCATGAGCAGCTTGTCGATCGACCCTTCGGCGCCGTGGCTGATGCCGTCGAGTCGGTCGGAGAGGCGGCGACTGACGAGGCGTTGCAGCATGTCGGCCTCGACGATTGCCCAGGCGAGGTCGCGATGCTGCTCTGCGTCGTATTCATCGGGATCGCCCGCGACGAGCGCGACGAGTTGCTGCACCGTCTTGGTGTAGCGGCTGGCGTTGCCGAGCTCCTGCGGCTCGCGCTCATGGGCGAGAACGGTCATGGCGACCCGCCAGCCCTCGCCCCGCTCACCGATCATGTTCGCGGCCGGAACGCGGACATCGTCGAAGGTGACTTCCCCGAACTCCCGCGTGATGCCGTTGATCATCCGCAGGGGACGTTGCTCGACGCCCGGTTGATCCATGCGCACTGCGAAGGCGGACAGGCCCTTGTGCTTCGGGACGTCGGGATCGGTCCGTGCCAACAGGAAGCACCAGTCCGCGAGATCGGAGTAGCTGGTCCAGACCTTGTGGCCAGCGATCAGGTACTCGTCCCCGTCGAGCACTGCACGGGTGCGCAACGACGCGAGGTCCGATCCCGCATCGGGTTCGCTGAAGCCCTGACACCAGCGATCTCGACCGTTGATCAGCCCCGGCAGGAAGCGCTGCTTCACCGCGTCGTTCGCGTGATGGAGGATGGCGTGGACCAGGTAGCCGAGACTCGGACGCGGCGGTGCGCCCGCCCTCGCCAGCTCCTCGTCGACGATCACGTCGTACGCACTCGGCATCGCATGGCCGCCGTACTCCTCGGGCCAGGTGATCCCGAAGAAGCCGCCCTCGTAGAGCGAGCGGTGCCAGTCGGGCTGGCGTTCCCAGTACTCGTCCGATGTCGACGAGGCAGGGAGATGCGGGTTGTTCGCCGCGAGCCATGCCCGCAATCGGCCGCGGAACTCCGCCTCATCAGGAGAATCTCTGAAGTCCATCGCTCAGCCTCCGATGCCGACGCCGGCGAGCACACGGGTGAGGTTCGGTCCGACGCCCCCGAGGACGTCGGTGGCGAGCAGCGCCCTTCGCAGGTACACGTGGGCGAGGCATTCCCAGGTGTTGCCGATCCCACCGTGCACCTGGATCGCGATCTCGCACACTTCACGCGCCGCCCGTGCCGCGTACGCCTTCGCCGACGACGTCGCGAGCAACCCGTCGCGCGCATCGAGTGCATCGACCGCCCAGGCGGCGTGCAACAACGCCGTTCTCGAGCCCTCGAGGTGGACCCGGGCATCGGCGAGCAGATGGGCGACGGCTTGGAACGAACCGATCGGTGAGCCGTACTGCCTTCGCTCCTTGGCGTACTCCAATGTCAGGTCGATCGCGCCTTGCATCGTCCCGACCAGGTCGGCAGTCGTGATCGCCAGCGCGAGTGCCTCGCACCGTGTGATGTCGTCAGCGCCAACCTGCCCGATCACCTGGCCCAGGGAGGTGTCGACCGTCCGGGTCGGACGGGTCAGGTCGACTTCCGACCGGGGGCCCTGGATCGGAACCGACGACACCGTGCCATCCACCGCCACGACGAGCGCGGTGTCGGCACCGACGGTGTCGATCGCGACCGCCGTCTCGCCCGGCACGGTGAGCTCAGCGAGCTTCGGCCGCAGGGCGATGGTCTCCTTGATGTCGGCGTCCGCGTCGGCGGCTGCGAGGCGTCGGAGCTCCGTCGCGAGCATCGGTCCGACGAACGGAGCGTCGGCCAGCCCGCGGGCGAGCTCCTCGGCCACGATCGCCACCTCGACGGCGGAGGCGACAGGCGCTCGGCCATCACCCGCCATGCGCAGTTCCCTCCACCCCGACGCGATGACCGCCGACTCGAGCTTGTCGGCTCGTGCCTCGTCGTCGAGTTGGCCGACGGCTCGTGGCCCGAGACGGTCCACGACGTGCGCGACCGAATCGCGCAGGGCGCGCTGCTCAGCGGTGAATCGAACATCCATCAGCGTGGCTCCACTGGATCAGTCGTGCCGAGCGAGGTACTGGTCGAGGGTGGAGTGGAAGTGGCGGATGCGGCTCTCCTGGTATCGCGCCAGCGTCGTGCTCGCCTTCACGGAGGCCCGAAGGCCTCGCTGGACCCGCCCGAAGGTGGAGCCGTCCTGGTTGAACACCCGGCCGAACACGCCGAGCTCCGCCACGTCGGCCCAACTCTCTCCCGGGCCGATGTGCCTGGTCGACGCCGCTGGCGGTCGGGCCTCGCCGTCGGGGACCGGTTCGAGCACCATGATGTCGATCACACAGGAGTCAGGGTCGTGGCCGTCCGGGCGGAACCGGTACGCGAAGGACGTCAGGAACCCGGCCCACGGCATGAAGTTCGGGAAGAGGAAGTACTCGATCCCGTCGAGGAGCTCTGCGTCGGTCACCTCCGCGTAGTCCCGCCCGGTCCGCTTCCGCAGGGAGGCACGGACGCGGTCGCCCAGCACCTGTCGCGCCGTCGCCCCCGGTTCGATCGTGACCTCGGCGTCGCGGGAGCCGAGCATCGCCCGAACGACCTCGACCTCGTCCAGCTGGCGGTCGAGATGCTCGCTGCTGACTCCGACCGCGGTGATCATGCGGCTGACGTGGGGCCCGTACACGTCGTACTCGCTCAGCGAGTCCGCGGCGGTCGGAAGAAGCTGCGGGTGCACCGCCATCGTGTGGTACGCCTCGATGAACGCCTCGAGCGCCACCTTCCAGTTGCAGGGCATGACCCGGACGACGTGTGCGGCGAGGTAGCGATCTTCGAGTGGCCACCGCTCGAAGTGCCACGGCAGGTCCTCGAGGTAGTCCTCGAACGGTGCCGCGTTCGGGTCGACGTTCACGAACACGAAACCGCCCCACGTCCCGACCTGCGCCTCCGGGAGGCTGAACTCGTCCCGGTCGACGTGGGGGAAGTCCCACGCGGCCGGGATCACCTCGAGCGTGCCGTCGAGACTCCATGTGAACCCGTGGTAGGGGCAACGGAAGTTCTTCACTCGGCCCGGGCTGGTGCGCAGCTGCGTGCCGCGGTGGAGGCACGAGTTGTGAAACGCGCGGATCGTGTCCGGTGCGGTGCGGACGACGATGAGGGACCAGTCGGCGACCTCGTAGACGACACAGGCGCCGACTTCGGCGATCTGTTCCTCGCGACACGCCATCTGCCAGACGTGGCTCCAGACGTGCTCGACCTCGAGCTGATGGAACGCCGGGTCGAAGTAGCGGGACGGCGCGAGGTCCATGGGCTCGGCGAAGCCGGCCGAGGTCGCGCGGAGGCTCACGGGCACCTCGCGGACCTCGTCGTCGAGCAGCCGTTGATAGAAGTGCTCGCCGCGGGCGATCTCGTCGATCTCGCCAGGCGTGTCGTCGGATCGCCGGTCGAGGTCTCTCATGGTCACCGTCGGGCCTCCGCGTCGGGGAGCAGCACCTTCTTGAACCCGCGGTCGACGATCTCGACGCACAGGCCATCGGCCAGTCGGAAGTAGGCGCACATCGGCGGCGCCTCGTCGGTCATCGCGACGGTCCCGAGGTGCTCGGCACCGCGTCCGCGGAGGGCGGCGTCGGCCGCGGCGACGTCGTCGACCCACCAGCCGAGGTGGTGTGCGTTGCCCGGCGGCGGCGCCGTCCAGAGCGTGTCCTCGATCGACTGCACCAGCTCGACGTGATGGGGTCCTTCACAGGAGAGCGCGTAGGCCGTCTGCACCGTACGGGCACCGTCGTCGGTGATGAGCCGGACCGCGGCGCCACCCTCCCGCCAGGTGAGCCCGAGGTCGAGGCCGAGCGCGTCGCGGGCGGCCGCCAGGTCATCGACGACGATGCCGGTGTGGAACAGATCATCGCTCCGGAGCACTGCGTCGCCGTTCATCGGACCAGCCGCTCCTGGACGAGGGCGATGAGCTGCTGATGCTGCACCTTGGTGCGGCTACGAGTCATGGGAATCTCCTCCTCGGTGAAGAACAGGACCCGCCGCGGGACCTTGTACGCGGCGAGTCGCGTGCGGAGGAACGCCGTGATGTCGTCCTCCGAAGCCTCCGCGCCGTCTTTGAGCGCGACGCAGAGGACGGGGACCTCGTCGCGTCGCTCGTCCGGAACGCCGACGGCCCGCGCCAGCTTGACCGGCTCGTACGCCTGCAGCTGGACCTCGATCTCCGCGGGCGAGACGTTCGCGCCGGCGGTCTTGATCATCTCGGTCCGGCGGCCGGCGAAGTACACGTGGCCGTCCTCGTCGTAGGAGCCGAGGTCGCCCGTGCGGAACCAGCCGTCCTCGTCGAACGTCTCTGGGCGCGTGCGCTTGACGTAGTGGGCCATCAGCGTCGGACCACGGACGACGAGCTCGCCTTCCTCGCCCGCGCCGAGCACCCGGCCGCTGGTCGGATGGCGTACCTGGAGCTCGTTGCCCGGGAGGAGCCGGCCGTAGCTGCCGCTCCGGAAGCCAGCGCGCGGGGTCGTCGACGGAAGTCCGGTGAGAAACGATGCGGTCTCGGACATGCCGTAGCCGACGGGCATGTTCCAGGTCGGGTCACCAGCGATGGTCGGGTGCCGGGTGAACACGGACTTGCCGAACACCTTGGTGCAGGAGGAGAGGTCGGTGGCGAGCCAGTGGGGGTGCTCCTCGAGCGCGCGGGCCTGGTGCGCGAACACGTGCGGCTCGGTGACCCGCTCACGCTCGAGCAGGCGAAGCCCCTGGGCGGGGTCGAACCGCTCCTGCATCACCCAGGTGGCACCCGCGGCGATGGTGGCCCCCATCGCCGCGTTGAGCCCGGCGGTCCAGAAGAGCGGGAGCGGACACCACACGCGCGTGGCGGAATCGCGACCGAACAGTGTGGCCTGGGTCCACCACTGCCGAGCGATGGCCTCGTGGTGATGCACCACGCCCTTCGGCCGGTCGGTGGTGCCGGAGCTGTGGACGACGATGGCGAGATCGGATGGATGCACCTCGGCCGTGACGGCATCGAGCAGGACGTCGTCGATCGACTCCCCCTCCTGGAGGAACGGCCCCCACGCGTCGAGGCCGGTCGTCTCCTCCTGCGGGCCCAGGGCAACGACGCGGCGCAGGTGGGGGAACGCGGAGTCGCGGATGGGTGAGGTGCCGGTGGCAGCGGGGCAGAGCGCGGTCACCTCGGCAGCGAAGTGCTGTCGGCCCAT
>DATEEV010000090.1:0-7601 GCA_035281005.1 Microthrixaceae bacterium
CGAGATCCTCTGTCACGTCTGGTAGGAGATCTCATGTCACGTATCGGAAAGGCTCCGATCCCGATCCCTTCCGGGGTGGAGATCCGCATCTCGGATCGCACCATCGCGGTGAAGGGCCCCAAGGGTGAGCTGTCACAGGTGTTGCCCGGGGAGATCACGGTCTCCCAGGACGACGGCTCCCTGCTCGTCGAGCGTCCCGACGACGAGCGTGAGAACCGTGCCCTGCATGGCCTCGTCCGCTCGTTGGTCAACAACATGGTCCTCGGCGTCACCGAGGGCTTCCGCAAGGAGCTCGACATCGTCGGGGTCGGCTACCGCGCCGCGGCGCAGGGCAAGAACAAGTTGGACCTCTCGCTCGGCTTCTCGCATCCTGTGGTGGTCGAGGCGCCCGACGGCGTCGAGTTCGTCGTGCCCCAGCCGACCCGCATCGAGGTGCACGGCATCGACAAGCAGTTGGTCGGCCAGGTCGCGGCGAACATCCGCTCGCTCCGCAAGCCCGAGCCGTACAAGGGCAAGGGCGTCCGCTACGTCGACGAGCGAGTGCGCCGCAAGGCCGGAAAGGCGGGCAAGTAGGTATGGCTGACAAAGCAGCAGTGAAGCGTTCGGCCCGGATCCGACGGCACGCACGGGTCCGCAAGGCCGTGCAAGGAACCGCCGCGCGTCCGCGCCTGGCCGTGTTCCGATCGAACCGTCACGTGGTCGCCCAGGTGATCGACGACGAGTCCGGCAAGACCATCGCCGCGGCGTCGACCCTCGAGGCCGACCTCCGCGACGGCAGTGGCACCACCGATGCGGCGGCAAAGGTGGGCGCACGCTTGGCCGAACGGGCCAAGCAAGCAGGAGTCACCACGGTCGTCTTCGACCGCGGTGGCAACGGTTACCACGGCCGAGTGGCCGCGGTCGCCGACGCAGCACGCGAAGCAGGACTGGAGTTCTGATGGCCCACGATCTCGACCTGCAACTCCGCGACTCGCGGGTCATCAACATCAATCGCGTCGCGAAGGTCGTCAAGGGCGGCCGTCGGTTCTCGTTCACCGCGCTCGTGGTGATCGGCGACGGCAATGGCCGTGTCGGCCTCGGCTACGGGAAGGCCAAGGAAGTGCCCCTCGCGATCCAGAAGGGCACCGACGAGGCGAAGAAGAACCTGTTCGAGGTGGCGCTCGCCGGCTCGACCATCGTTCACCCCATCATCGGCCGCCTCGGTGCGGGGCGGGTGCTGTTGCAGCCGGCCGCTCCCGGTACCGGCGTGATCGCCGGTGGCGCTGCCCGAGCCATCCTCGAGGAGGCGGGCATCCACGACGTGTTGTGCAAGTCGTTGGGCTCCGCCAACTACATCAACGTGGCCCGCGCCACGATCAACGGGCTGCAGAACCTTCGCCGGCCTGACGAGATCGCGCGACTGCGCGGCCTCGACCCCGAGGAGTTCGTGCCCAAGGGCCTGCTCGCGGCGTACCGCGAGACCCAGCGCGGCCCGGCCCCGGCACCGACCGAGGTGCGGTGATGGGTCAGCTCCGCGTCACCCAGGTCCGATCGGCGATCGGCACGAAGCCGAAGCAGAAGGGAACGCTGCGCGCGCTCGGCCTCGGCCGCATCGGAAAGACCCACGTGCTCGACGACACCCGAGAGGCGCGTGGCCAGATCAACAAGGTGCCTCACCTGATCAAGGTCGAGGAGCTCGACGGCGGTAGCGCCTCCGAGACATCCGAGAAGGGGACGTCATGAAGATCCACGATCTCAAGCCGGCCCCCGGCTCGACGCGCAAGGCGAAGCGAGTCGGTCGTGGCATCGGTGGCAAGGGCGGCAAGACCGCAGGTCGAGGCACCAAGGGTCAGAAGGCCCGCAGCAAGGTCCCGGCCCGCTTCGAGGGCGGCCAGCTCCCGATGCACATGCGCGTGCCGAAGCTGCGGGGGTTCACCAACCCGTTCCGCGTCGAGTACCAGGCGATCAACCTCGACACGATCGAGGAGTCGGGTCTCGACGAGGTCACGCCCGAGTCGCTGCTGGCCAAGGGCCTCGTGTCCAAGGGCGCGCTCGTGAAGGTCCTCGGTCGGGGCGAGTTGACCCGCGCGGTCACCGTGAAGGCGCACGGGTTCTCGAAGTCCGCCGAGGAGGCCATCGCCGCCGCGGGCGGATCGACGACCCAGCTCGACCTGCCCTTCAAGGTGCGGCCGGCGTTCCACGGCAGTGCCCACACCAACCGCTGATTCCATCGATTCTTGACGGCGTGCACCGAGTAGTACCGTCTGCGCCAATCCGGCCGGGGAGACCGAATTGATCAAGTTCCTGCGCAATGTGTTCGGGGTGCGAGAGCTCCGCGGCAAGGTGCTCTTCACGCTCGGCATCCTCGCGCTCTACCGCCTGGGCTCCTACATCCCCGCGCCCGGGATCGACCAGAACGCGGTCAACTCGATCCGCAACGAGGCCGAGTCGGGCGGCGGCGTGCTGGCCTTCCTGCAGCTCTTCAGCGGCAAGGCGCTCACCCAGTTCGCGATCTTCGCGCTGGGGATCATGCCGTACATCACCAGCTCGATCATCATGCAGATCCTCACCGTGGTGATACCCAAGCTCCAGCAGTGGCAGGAGCAGGGCGCGGTCGGCCAACGCAAGATCACCCAGTGGACGCGTTATCTGACCGTCGGTATCGCCGTCATCCAGTCGACCGGCCTGGTGTTCCTGTTCCACAACGGCGGCGGGGGTCTGGTCTCGGGCTCGTCGAACATCGACCTGGTCCCGAACTTCGGGCTCATCCGCGCCAGCCTCATCGTGACCACCCTCACCGCGGGCACCGCGCTGCTGATGTGGATGGGCGAGTCGATCACCCAACGCGGCATCGGCAACGGCATGTCGCTCATCATCTTCTCGTCGGTCGTCTCGTCGTTGCCGGCGGTCGGTGGTCGGGTCAAGGCCGAGGACGGCTGGCCGGGCCTGATCTTCGTCATCGCCCTCGTCGTGTTCCTGGTCCTCGTGGTCGTGTTCATCGAACAGGGCCAACGCCGCATCCCCGTGCAGTTCGCGAAGCGGGTGGTGGGTCGGCGCATGTACGGCGGCCAGAGCACGTACATCCCACTCAAGGTCAACATGGCGGGTGTCGTTCCCATCATCTTCGCGTCGGCGGTGCTCAACCTGCCGGTGCTGTTGGCCCAGGTCCTGCCCCAGGGCGAGGACGGCAACGGCTGGGGGGCCTCGGTGACGAAATGGATCGACGACAACCTCAGGGGCGGCACCGGCATCTGGTACCTGCTCTTCTACGGCATGTTGATCTTCGCCTTCGCCTTCTTCTACACGGCGATCGCCTTCGACCCCGTCCAGCAGGCCGACAACCTTCGCAAGCAGGGTGGCTTCATCCCCGGCATCCGCCCCGGCCCCCAGACCGAGCGCTACCTCGCCAAGGTCCTCAACCGCATCACCGTGCCGGGTGGCCTGTTCATCACCGCCCTCGCCCTCATCCCCGCGATCGCGATCTCGTTCCTCCTGGGCGACAGCGACGGCAGCATCGGGCTGAACTTCGGCGGAACCTCGATCCTCATCGCCGTGGGCGTGGCCCTGGAGACGATGAAGCAGATCGACAGCCAGCTGATGATGCGCAACTACGAGAGCTACCTGAAGGTCTAGGCAGGGTCTGCTCCTCGGGGGTGTGCGTCGGGTCGGTCGTGGGCCGGCTTGCGGACCCTCCCGCCGACCTGCTGAAGTCTCCCGATGGCATCCTGCCCGCGACTCATCGTGTTCGGCCGCCAGGGCGCCGGTAAGGGCACCCAGTGCGCCCGTCTCGCCGAGCACTACCGAGTCCCGCACATCTCGACCGGCGACATGCTCCGGGCGGCCGTGCGCGACGGGACCGAGTTCGGTCGCAAGGCGAAGGAGTACATGGACTCCGGCCTGCTCCTGCCCGACGACATCATGGTGGGCCTCGTCGGTGAGCGCCTGGCGGAGCCTGACGCCGCCGACGGCTGGATCCTCGACGGCTTCCCCCGCACGCCCGGTCAGGCCGACGACCTCCGCACCCTGGTCGCCGACCGACCGATCGACCTGGCGATCAACCTCGAGGTGCCCGAGGACGTCGTGGTGGAGCGCATCTCATCGCGTCGGGTCTGCACACAGTGCGGCACGAACTACTCCGCCGCTGACGAATCGGGTGTGACCGGGGTCTGTGCCAAGTGCGGCGGCCAGGTGGTCCAGCGTGACGATGACACCGAGGCCGCCGTTCGTGAGCGCCTGGCCCTCTACAACGAGCAGACGGCCCCCCTGCTCGGCTGGTTCGAGGACCAGGACCTGCTGGTGACCGTCGACGGCGTCGGTGATGCCGACGACATCTTCGCGGCGCTCGTCGAATTGATCGACGCCCGCACCGCAGGCTGATTCGTCATCTGAACGGTCACCGGAACCACCGCTCGCCCCCCGCCTTTGTGCTACGGGGGCGCGCACTCTAAGCTTGTCCGCCGGCCCGTACCGACCCCCTATGTGGTGCGCGCCCCCCCAAGCCGCCGCTGACCCCGGGGTCTTCAACAGGAGGAACCACGCTGCCCAAGCCCAAGGAAGATGCCATCGTCCTCGAGGGGACGGTGATCGAGCCGCTGCCGAACGCCATGTTCCGCGTCGAGCTCGAGAACGGGCACAAGGTGCTCGCTCACATCTCCGGGAAGATGCGGATGCACTACATCCGGATCCTCCCTGGCGACAAGGTGCAGGTGGAGCTCACCCCCTACGACCTCACCCGGGGCCGCATCACCTATCGCTACAAGTGAGCGACAGGTCGCGAACACAGAGAGTTTCGAAATGAAGGTTCGACCCAGCGTCAAGAAGATGTGTGAGAAGTGCCGGGTGATCCGCCGCCATGGTCGCGTGCAGGTCATCTGTGACAACCCGCGCCACAAGCAGCGCCAGGGCTGAGCACACACCGAGCGCGGAAGCAGAGAAGGAACAGCCCATATGGCACGTATCGCCGGCGTCGACATCCCTCGGGAGAAGCGCCTCGTCATCTCGTTGACCTACATCTACGGCGTCGGTCGCTCCGCCTCCGAAGACATCTGCGAGGCGACGGGGATCGACCAATCCACCCGTGTGCGCGACCTCACCGACTCCGAGGTGAACAAGCTCCGCGCCCACATCGAGGCCGAGCTGAAGGTCGAGGGCGACCTCCGCCGCGAGGTCAGCCAGAACATCAAGCGCAAGATGGAGATCGGGTGCTACCAGGGTCTCCGCCACCGGCGAGGCCTTCCGGTCCGCGGGCAGCGCACCCACACCAACGCACGGACCCGCAAGGGCCCGAAGAAGACCGTCGCCGGCAAGAAGAAGGTCAGGAAGTAATGGCCAAACCACCCGCAGGGGGCCGTCGCCCCCGCCGCAAGGAACGCAAGAACGTCACCTACGGCGTCGTGCACATCAAGAGCTCGTTCAACAACACGATCGTGTCGATCACCGACCAGGAGGGCAACGTCATCTCCTGGGCCTCGGCCGGCAACGTCGGGTTCAAGGGCTCGCGCAAGTCCACGCCGTTCGCGGCGCAGCTCGCGGCCGAGCAGGCCGCCCGCCGGGCGATGGAGCATGGCGTTCGCAAGGTCGACGTCGTCGTGAAGGGCCCGGGCTCGGGTCGTGAGACGGCGATCCGTTCCATCCAGAACGTCGGCATCGAGGTCACGGGCATCAAGGACGTCACGCCCGTGCCGCACAACGGTTGCCGCCCCCCCAAGCGTCGGAGGATGTAGTCGTGGCCCGCTACACCGGACCCAAAGCACGAGTGTCGCGCCGTCTCGGCACGAACATCTGGGGCACCAAGGGCGAGAACATCGCCATGGAGAAGCGCCCCTACCCGCCGGGTGAGCACGGTCGAACCCGTCGGCGCGGCAACGTCAGCGAGTACCTGCTCCAGATGCAGGAGAAGCAGAAGGCACGCTTCACCTACGGCATCTCCGAGCGTCAGTTCCGCACCCTCTACGCCGAGGCGTCCCGCCGCGGCGGCGTGACCGGCGAGAACCTGCTGCAGTACTGCGAGCAGCGACTCGACAACGTGGTGTACCGCGCCGGCTGGGGCGCCACCCGTCCGCAGTCGCGCCAGCTCGTCGGCCACGGTCACGTCGAGGTCAACGGTCGTCGGGTCGACATCCCGAGCTTCCGGGTCCGCAAGGGCGACGTCGTGCGCCTTCGAGACAAGTCCCGCCAGATGATCGTCGTGCAGTGGAACAAGGACGTCCTCGACCGTTCGGCTCCTCCGTGGCTCGAGACCGGCGACGGCGGCTATCAGGTCACCGTCCGCGAGCTCCCGATCCGCGAGCAGATCGACACGCCCGTGCGCGAGCAGCTGATCGTCGAGCTCTACTCCAAGTGACGGGCCACCCCGCCGTCATCACCGCGAAACCGTCCCACCGAAAGCTCCCGAGGTAAGTCCCCATGCTGGTCATCCAACGACCGACCGTCGAGGCCATCGACGCCGAGGAAGAAGGCATCCGTCAGCGCTTCGCCGTCGGCCCGCTCGAGCCCGGCTTCGGCCACACCATCGGCAACTCGCTGCGCCGCACGCTGCTCTCGTCCATCCCGGGCGCGGCCATCACCCAGGTTCGATTCGACGACGCGCTCCACGAGTTCGACACCATCGCCGGTGTCACCGAGGACGTCACCGACATCATCCTGAACCTCAAGGACGTCGTGCTCATCAGCCACAGCGACGAGCCGATCAACCTCCGCCTCGACGTTCGAGGGCCCGTCGAGGTGACCGCCGGTGACATCCAGCTCACCGCCGATGTCGAGATCCTCAACCCCGAACTGCATGTGGCGACGCTGAACGGCAAGGGCCGTCTCGCCCTTGACCTCACCGTCGAGCGCGGCCGCGGCTACCTCGCCGCCGACGCCGGCCGTGCGACCGCGACCATCGGGGTCATCCCGATCGACGCGATCTTCTCGCCGGTGCGCCGAGTGTCGTTCTCCGTCGAGCCGACCCGCGTCGAGCAGTCGACCAACTACGACCGTCTGGTCCTCGACATCGAGACCGACGGCTCGATCACGCCTCGCGAGTCGCTGGCCTCGGCGGGCGCCACGCTGAAGTCGCTCGTCGAGCTCATCGAGAACATGAGCGAGGACCCCCAGGGCCTCGAGCTCGGTGAGGTCGCCATCGCGGCAGCCACGTCACCCGACCTCGACCTCGCGATCGAGGATCTCGACCTGTCGGAGCGACCCCGCAACTGTCTCAAGCGGGCCCAGGTCAACACCGTGGGCGAGCTGCTCCAGAAGAGCGAGGACGACCTGCTGGCCATCACCAACTTCGGCCAGAAGTCCCTCGACGAGGTCATCGTCAAGCTCGACGAGCGGGGCCTGTCGCTCCGCGGACGAAGCTGAGGCGGTCATGCAAGGGACTCCGAAGAAGGGCCAGCGCTTCGGCGGCAGCTCCTCGCACCAGCGACTGCTGATGGCGAACCTCGTGTCGTCGCTCGTCGCCGCCGAGGGGATCGTCACCACCGAGGCCAAGGCCAAGGCCCTGCGGCCGATCGCCGAGAAGGTGATCACCAAGGCGCGCAAGGGCGGCCTGCACAACCACCGCCAGATCCTCGCCTACCTCGGCGACCAGGAGATCACCGCCAAGCTCATGGACGACGTCGGCCCGCGCTACGCGA
>DATEEV010000091.1:0-9912 GCA_035281005.1 Microthrixaceae bacterium
ACCATCTCACCGAACAGGAGGTGGAGGAACACGACGATCGAGAGCGCGATCACGACCGCCACCACGGTGGACAGCGTGTCGGGCCAGTCGAACCGGCCGAACAGCGACTCGAGCGCCCCGGCCACGGCCGGCTCGGTGACCGAACCGAGCGCGAGCGAGCAGATGGTGATGCCGAGCTGGGTGCCGGCCAGCATCGGGCCGAGCCGACCCATCGCCAGCAAGGCCGCACGCCCGGTCATCCGACCGTCCTCGGCGAGCGGTTCGATGCGGGTGCGCATCGAAGCCAGCAACGCGAACTCGGCCGCGACGAACGCCCCGTTCACGGCGATCAGCACGATGGCGACGATGATCGCCGCGACCGGCACTCCTTCGACGTGCTCGGTGCCGAGCACGGCCCCCATGCCGGCCACGATCCTCATCGGCCCGCCTCACCGGGGTCACCGGTCACCGGAGGGGGTGGGGTCACGATGAGGCTGACGATCCGGTGACGACGCTTCACGCCCACGACGAGGTGCCAGCCGTCGTGGACGACCTCGTCACCGATGTCGGGGATGCGCCCCAGTCGATCGAGCACGAATCCGGCGAGGGTCTCGTACTCGCCGTCGGGCATCTCGAATCCGCACACCTCCCGGACCTCGTCGGCATGCAGGCCGCCGGAGATGACGGTGCCGGTCCCTCGGACGGTGGTGCGACGGGCCGTGCCGTAGGGGTCGTGCTCGTCGTCGATCTCGCCGACGATCTCCTCCACGAGATCCTCGGAAGTAGCGATCCCCGCCGTGCCTCCGTACTCGTCGAGCACCACTGCCAGGTACTGGTGGTTGCCACGCATCTCGTCGAGCAGCTCGTCGATCGGCATCGCCTCCGGCACGACGAACGGCTCTGCCATCAACGCGGTCACCCCTACCGAGGAACGGGCGGACGGCTCGACGCCGAACAGTGACTTCACGTGCACGACACCGACGATGTCGTCGAGATCGACGTCGTAGACGGGGAATCGCGAGTAGCCCGTCTCCACCGATCGCGCGGTCAGCTCGCCACCATCGGCGGACGACGCGAGCGCCACGACGTCGGTGCGGGGCGTCAACACGTCGGCCGCGGTCTTCTCCCCGAAGCGGAACACGCGGGTCAACAGATCGACCTCGTCGGGCTCGAGGGTTCCCTCCTCGGCCGACGAGCGGACCAACCGGACCAGCTCGGCCCGGGAGCGCACGCTCGACAGCTCCTCCGCCGGCTCGATGCCGAAACGGCGAACCGCCCGGTTCGCCGCCCCGACGAAGAGGCGGATCACCGGAGCCATGACCACCACATAGCCGCGGGTCAACGGCGCCAACGTGCGCGCGGTACCGAGCGGACGCCCGACAGCGATCGCCTTCGGGATCAGCTCGCCGATCACCATCTGGACGACGGTGGCGATGCCGAGCGAGATCACGAGCGAGAGGCCGCGCATCCCGGCGTCGCCGAGCAGCTCGCCGAGCGGCTCCTCGAGCAGCTGGGCGATGGCTGGCTCGGCGACGAAGCCGAGCGCGAGCGAGGTGGCGGTGATCCCCAGCTGGGCACCTGACAGGTGGAAGTTGAGTCGGCTGAGGCTCGACGCGATCAGCGCGGCGCGGCGATCACCGCTTGCCGCGGCGAGCTCGACCTCGGTCCGGTCGACCGCGACGAGCGCGAACTCGACCGCCACGAAGAAGGCGTTGGCCAGCACCAACAGGGCGGCGATGGACAAGCCGATCGCTGGATCGATCGTCGCCTCGTCAGGTGGACGGGCCGGGGCGGGCAGCACATCGGGCCATCGGTCTCGCCATCGTATGCCCCGGCGCCGTCGTGACCGGCGTACCCGGGCTGTGTGTGACAATGCCGCGATGGCCGCCGACCCCCGACCGGCCGACCATCGACCGGCAGGCCAGCACGAGCCGGCGGCACTCGAGATCGACGGCGTCTCGTTCGTGCGGAACGCCACCACGATCCTGTCGGACATCGACTGGCACGTCGCCCGCGGCCAACGATGGGTGGTGCTCGGGCGGAACGGGAGCGGGAAGACCTCGCTGATCCGCATCGCCGCGCTCTACGAACACCCGAGCTCGGGATCGGTGCGGGTCCTCGGCGAACTGCTCGGACGCACCGACGTCCGCCAGCTGCGCAAACGGATCGGCTTCGTCAGCCCCGCGCTCGCCGACCAGCTGCGACCGACCCTCACCGCACGCGACGTGGTCGTGTGCGGGTTGAACGCCGCCCTGGAGCCCTGGTGGCACCGCTACTCGTCCGACGACGTGGCGCTCGCCGGCGCGATGCTCACCGACACCGGCGTCGGTGACCTCGCCGAGCACCGATTCGGCACCCTCTCGTCGGGCGAGCGCCAGCGGGTGCTGCTGGCCCGACAGCTCATCACCGCCCCGGGCCTCGTCCTGCTCGACGAGCCGACTGCCGGCCTCGACCTCGCTGGACGGGAGGAGTTCGTCGCCGCGCTCGATGCGATCGCTCCCGACGCGGCCCCCACGGTGCTGGTGACCCATCACGTCGAGGAGATCCCCTCGTCCGCGACCCACGTGCTCGCGCTGCGCTCGGGCGAGGTGCTGGCGAGCGGACCGATCGACGACGTGCTCGACGCCGAACTGCTCTCGTCGTGCTTCGACCTCGCCCTTCGCCTCGAGCGACACGACGGACGGTGGCGGGCCTGGCGGGCCTGAGCCGGTCACTCGGTCGGCGTCATTCCGCCGCGACGAACACGAGCACCGATCGACCCTCCAGCGCGATCACCTCGCCGGCGCGGTGGATCCGGGGCGGTTCGACCATGCCGACCCGGGTGTCGACCACCATCGCCCAGTCGTGGGGCCACGGCCCGGCGGGCAGCGTGAGGTCGAGCCCCTCGGGCTCGCCGTTGAACACCAGCAGGACGCTGTCGTCGATGATCCGCTCGCCGCGCAGATCCGGCTCGGTGATCGCGTTGCCGTTGAGGTAGCAGACGAGCGCCCTCGGCTGCTCGGCCTGCCAACGGTCGGCATCGAGCCGGGCGCCGTCGGGGCCGAACCACGCGATGTCGTCGCGCTCACCGGGGCCCGTCGGTCGGCCCTCGAGGAACCCGCGGCGTCGCAGCACCGGATGAGCGCGTCGGAAGGCAGCCATGCGACGGCAGAACTCCAGGAACGGCTCGTCGATCGTCGTCCAGTCCAGCCACGAGATCTCGTTGTCCTGGGCGTACGCGTTGTTCATCCCGTGCTGGCTGTGGCCGAGCTCGTCGCCCGACCAGAACATCGGCACGCCCTGCGACGTGAGGACCGTGGCCACGAAGTTCCGACGCTGGCGGGCTCGCAGCTCGTTGATCGACTCGTCGTCGGTCGGACCCTCGACCCCGCAATTCCACGACCGGTTGTCGTCGGTACCGTCGCGGTTGTCCTCGCCGTTGGTCTCGTTGTGCTTGTCGTTGTACGACACCAGGTCGGCCAGGGTGAACCCGTCGTGACACGTCACGAAGTTGATGGAGGCGTGCGGCTTGCGGCGGTCGTCCTGGTACAGGTCGCTCGAGCCGCACAGGCGCTCGGCCAATTCGCCGAGCGTCCCCGCGGTGCCCCGCCAGAAGTCGCGGACGGTGTCGCGGTAGCGGCCGTTCCACTCGCTCCACTGCGGTGGGAAGTTGCCCACCTGATATCCACCCTCGCCGACGTCCCACGGCTCGGCGATGAGCTTGACCCGGTTCACGACCGGGTCCTGTTGGATGAGGTCGAAGAAGGCCGACAACCGATCGACGTCGTGGAGCTCGCGGGCGAGGGCCGAGGCGAGATCGAACCGGAAGCCGTCGACGTGCATCTCGGTCACCCAGTACCGCAACGAGTCCATGATGAGCTGCAACACGTTCGGGTGGCGCATGTTGAGCGAGTTGCCACAGCCCGTGTAGTCGACGTAATCGGTCGGGTCCTCGGGATCGAGGCGGTAGTAGGCGGAGTTGTCGAGGCCGCGGAAGCTGAGGATCGGTCCGCCGAACCCACCTTCGGCCGTGTGGTTGTACACGACGTCGAGGATGACCTCGATCCCGGCGCGGTGCAGCGAACGCACCATCGTCTTGAACTCGTCGACCGCCCGCAGCCCGTCGCCGCCACCGCTTGCGTACGCGGGGTGGGGGGCGAGGTACGAGATCGAGTTGTAACCCCAGTAATTCGTCAGGCCGGCCTCGACGAGGCGACCCTCCGGCACGAAGTGATGGATCGGCAACAGCTCGACCGCGGTCACGCCGAGGCTGCGGAGGTGATCGACCACCGCAGGAGATCCCATGCCGAGGAAGCTGCCGCGCCACTCGTCGGGGACGCCGGGATGAAGCTTGGTCATGCCACGGACGTGCGCCTCGTAGACGACCATCTCGTTCCACGGCACCGCGGGAGGGCGATCACCTTCCCACTCGAACGCGGGGTCGACCACGACCGATCTCGCGGTGGTGGCTGCACTGTCCAGGTCGTTGTCGAGCAACGCCTCGCCCCACGTCACCTCACCCTCGATCGCGTGCGCGTACGGGTCGAGCAGGAGCTTCGCCTCGCTGTACACCGAGCCCTCGTCAGGCCGATCGCCACGAACTCTGAACCCGTAACGGGTGCCCGGGCCGACGTCGGGGAGGTAGCCGTGCCAGACGTCGCCGTGACGCTCCGGAAGCTCGATCCGCCGCTCCGCTCCGTCGTCGTCGAAGAGGCACAGCTCCACGTGATCGGCGCCACCCGAGAACACCGCCACGTTGGTGCCCGCTCCGTCCCACGTAGCGCCGAGGGGCGCGGGTCGACCGGGCCAGATCTCCACGGTCGGGACCGTACCGTCGTTCGCGAACGTCACGGAGCACCGAGCAGCGCCGTCAGGCGCGGCCGGCTCCGCTCGATCTCGTCGCCGAGAAGCCGGTCCAGCACCGGCAGCCACAGCCCCCCGCCGTAGTGGAGGTGCATCTGGAGGGTCACGCTCGGGCTGGCTTCGTCATTCGAGGCACCGATCGAGTCGGTCGGGACGATGCGGACGTCGAGCACCCATGGCGAGTGTCGCCGTCCGTCCAGCTCTCGCCGTTCGAAGCGCGCCGCCTCTGGCGCGTCGGCGACGACGCGCGACATCCGCAGTCGCTTGGTACGCCGGAACGGTCCGACCTGCGCCTTCAGGTCGATCGTCCAGGCCGGGCCCGACTCCCCCGGCGCCGCCGGTGCCGATGCGGCGGCACCGACGATGTCGAGCCACTCGGGATAGCGCCCGAGGTCACTGACCACGTCGTAGACGGCGTCCGCCGGGGCTTCGCACGCCAGTGTCGCGTCGACGTCCATTCGCCCATTCTGACCGAGCGCTTCGACCTCCCGGTCGTTCTGGGGTGCGACAGTCCACCGGCGCGTGCACGGTTGTACCCCAGAGCACGTGGGCGGTCAGAATTCGAGTGCCCTTCCGCCGCGACCCGCCTCGATCGCGGCGAACACGCCCGCGGTGATGACGGCGAGCAGGCAACCGAGCGCCATCGCCTGCCCCATGTTGGCGTCGCCGGGCCGGCCCAGCAGCCGATGGACCACCTGCGGTGCCGTGAGGCGGTCCGACCTGCTGAGGAACGACGCCGCGCCGAACTCACCCAGCGCGATCGCGAAACCCAGTGCCGCGCTCGCCAGCACCGCGGGCCGCACCAGCGGGACGACGATCTCCCGGAACCGGCGACGCGGCGACGCGCCGAGCACGGCGGCGGCGTCGAGGATCCGGGGGTCGATCGATCCGGCCGTCGGCAGCACCGATCGCACCACGAGGGGCACTGCGATCGTCGCCTCGACCAGCGGCAACGCCCACCACGACCCGCGCAGGTCGAGGGGGTCACTGCGATAGGCGACGAAGATCCCGAAGCCGACGGTGGCCGCCGAGGTGGCGAGCGGCAGCAGCAACGCGAGGTCGAGGATCCGACCGCCACGCCCCCCGCGGGTCATGATCGCGACGGCTGGCAACGCGACCGCGCACGCCAGGACCGCGGCGGTCACGCCGACCGCGATGGAGTTCGCCACCGCCTCGAGCGGAGAGATCGCGAGCGCGGTGCCCCGAACCGTGCGCCCCAGCGCCGCGTAGTGGTCGAAGCCCCACCCGTCGCCCACCCGTAGCGACCTCAGGGCGAGCGCGCCCAACGGCACCCCGGCCAGCAACGCCTGTACGCCGACCACCACGACGACCAGGACACGCTCCGCCGGACCGTCGGCCGCCCGCCGGCGGACCCCGACGACCGCCGGGGCCCGCGACCGCCGCCTCCGTCCTCGCTCGTAACCCCAGAGCACCATGGCCACGAGCCCGAGCTGCGCCAGGGCCAGCACCGTGGCCGCATCGAGGCGGAACAACCGGGTCGTGAGGTACCAGATCTCGACCTCGACGGTCGTGACGGCCCCCCCGCCGAGCACCACGACGAGCCCGAACGAGGTGAAGCAGAACAGGAAGACGATGACGGCGGCGCCGCTCACTGCATCGGCCGCGGCTCGGATGCTCAACCAGGCGGCCCGCGTCCGCGATGCCCCCAGCGAACGCGCGACTGCCTCGATCCTCGCGTCGATCGTGGCGAGCCGAGTGGCGACGGTACGCACCACGACCGCCACGTTGACCGCCACCTGCGCCACGATCACCAGCGCCCACGTGGCGACGTCACCACGACCCAGGCCGTCGGCACCGGTGACGGCCAGGAAACCCGCCGCGACGACGACCGTGGGCAGCACGAAGGGCACCACCCCGACCAGCCAGATGGCGCGTCGGCCGCGATGTCGCAGGCGTGCATGCACCCACGCTCCGGGAACGCCGACCACGAGCGCGAGCGCGGTCGACACGACGGCCTGGGCGAGGGTGATCGCGGCGATGCGCGCGAGCCGAGTGTCGCCGAAGGTGTCGGCGACGACGCTCCACCCGGCGTCGGCGAGGACCCGATCGACGAGTACCCCGACCGGCACCACGTAGGTGACGAGGAGAAACCCGATCGGCACGGCCGCGAGGCCGACGAGCATGATCCTCGTGGCGCGACGACGACTGTGGACCACCGTCACGGGGTGCTCATTCCATGATCGATCGCCAGGCGTCGATCCATTCCTCGCGGTGCTCGCCGATCTCGTCGGCCGGAATGGAGATCGGTTCCGCCGGGCGCACTGCCCACTGTTCGAACACCTCGGGCAGCTCGGCCTCGGGGACGACGGGGAACACGAAGTTCGACAGCGGGAGCGCCGACTGCCACTCGGTCGACAGCATCTCGTCGATCAGCGCGCGTGCCCCCTCGGGGTTGGCCGCGCCGCGGAGCACTGCGGCGAACTCCACCTGACGGAAGCAGGTCGACTCGGCTACGCCGGAGATGGGCTCGGTGATCGGCGGATCCGCGAACACGATCTCGGCCGGCGGGCTCGACGCGTACGACACCACCAACGGCCGATCGCCGCCCGCCCCGCTGTAGCGGGCGTACCAGGCGTCGTCCCAGGACGCAGCCACCGCCACCCCGTTGTCCTTCAACCGTTGCCAGTAGTCGTTCGTGGCGTCATCGAAGGTGGCGTGCGTCGCCGCGAGGAACGCGAGCCCGGGCGATGACAGCGCTGGGTTCTCGACCACGAGGAGATCGCGATAGGCGGGGTCGGCGAGCGCCGCCAGGTCCGAGGGCGGGGCGAGACCCTTCGACTCGAACCAGCCCTGGTCGTAGTCGACGCACACCGTCGACTCGTCGATCGGGGTGAACCGTCCGCTGTCGTCCATGCGCACGCTCTCCGGAACGTCGTCGAGGTCGTCGGGCTCGTACTCGTCGAACGCGTCGGACTCCTGCGCCTTGGAGAGAAAGGTGGTGTCGACCCCGAAGAACACGTCGCCCTCGGGCTCACCCGAGGCCAACATCACCTGGCTCAGGGCCGTGCCGGCGTCGTCGAGCTTGACGACCTCGATCTTCGTGCCGGTCCGGTCCTCGAACGCGTCGGCGACCTCCGGGGGCAGCTCGTAGGCGGAGTAGGTGACCAACACGACACGTTCGTCCGATCCCTCCTCCGACTCGTCGGCATCGTCACCGCACGACGCCACGGACGCGGCGACGAGCAAGATGCCGATCGCTCCCGCGAGCTGACGGGATCGGATCGCGAGACGGCGAGTGGGGACGAACCGGCCACTGGGGCCAGTCAGGCGATTCATCGGAGGACCTCCTGGATGGGGAACAGGGAACCGACATCGGGACAGATCGCGCTGAGCACCCCCGACGACAGCGATACCGCGCCGTGGGTGTCGATCAGCGCGTTGCTCGTGCCCACGGCGTCGCCGGGCTCGATCGTGGCGTCGCGGAGCGGCCATCTCAGGCCGTCGGTGGTGACACCCCGGGCAGGGCCACCCCACGCGAGCAGCGAGACCAACATCGCCGGCCGGCCGACGATCTCGCGACGATCGCGGACGACCTGGACCCTGGAGCAGCCGAGATACGCGTCGACCTCGACGTTCGCGAGCGCAGGTCCACACAACACGGCGAGGTTCGCCACGAGGTGATCGAGGCGGCCCCCCGCACCTCCGATGATCGTCATCCTGGTCACGCCGAGACCGATGGCTCGCGCGATCGCGATCTCGAGGTCGGTGTCGTCCTTGTCGGGATCGTGCCGCTCGATCTCGAGCCCCGTCGAGGTCGCGCGCTCGAGGTCGTCGGCGAGCACCGAGTCCAGGTCACCCACGAGGAGATCGACCGTGTGCCCCAGCTCGTAGGCGACGCCGAGGCCCGAGTCCGCAGCGATCGCCACCGCGGCGTCGTCGATCGGGGGGACCACTTGGGGCCCCGGGGCACCGCCCAGGTAGATGACGGCCGAGCCGGCCATTTCGCTCCCTTCGCTGGCATTACCCAGATCAGGTTCGTCGGGTCGGTGGCGCAGTCAGCCACCCTCTCAGCCCGGTCGCCCGAGCTCCCCGTTGTGATGTCGAGGCCAACCGTAGCCGCGTTCCGGAGCGCACTGACGCGGGCCGGCGGACGACCCTCGGACACCCGGCCATTGCCCGTCGTTCACCCTCCTGCAAGCATGGCGTCACCCGGGCGACGCCAGTCGCCGGAGGGCGGGTGCTGGGAGGGGCGATGATGAACGCGAGGAAGGCGACCGCTGCGGTGGCCATGGCGGTGCTGGCGGCGGGGTGCGCGAGCGAGATCCCCGCCGTCGCTCCGGTGACGACGACGACCGTGCCTGCGGGCTATCCGACGACTCCTGTGGGCGACGACCAGATCCGGCTCAACCAGGTCCAGCTCGTCGGCGCTCACAACTCGTACCACGTGGCCCCGGATCCGAACCTGCTCCAGTTGATGGTGCAGGCCGCGCAGTCGTTCCCGTCGCTCGCGTCGGGTCTCGGCAATCCCGCCGAGCTGGCGTACACCCACGCCGGCATCACGCAACAGCTCGAGCGCGGCCTGCGCACGTTCGAGCTCGATGTGTTCGCCGACCCGACCGGTGGCCGGTTCGCGAACCCGGTGATCCCGGGGTGGTTCGGCTTCAACGACCCGTTCCTGTCACCCGAGCTCGGCGCCCCCGGCTTCAAGGTCCTCCACATCCAGGACATCGACTACCGGAGCCAGTGCCCGAGCCTCGTGTCCTGTCTCACCGAGATCCGCACCTGGTCCGACGCGAACCCCGGTCACCTCCCGATCGTCATCAACCTCGAACTGAAGGACGACCCGCTGCCTGCCGCGCTCAACCCGACGCCCGTCCTCGAGTTCGATGGCCCGATGCTCGACGCCGTCGACGCCGAACTGGAGGCGACGATCGGTGACCGGATCATCCGGCCCGACGACGTGCGCGGCGCGGCGGTCGACCTCCGCACCGCCATCACCACGACCGGATGGCCGACCCTCGCCGCGTCACGGGGCAAGGTCCTGTTCTTCATCGACAACGCGGAGCTCCGGGATCCCTACCTCGACGGTCATCCGTCGCTGACGGGCCGCACGATGTTCACGAGCTCGGG
>DATEEV010000092.1:0-5674 GCA_035281005.1 Microthrixaceae bacterium
TGTGCGCGGACGGCGCCGAGCCGGTGGCCAACGCCCTGTCCCACATGGCCTACTCGTTCAACGGCCTCATCGTGACGACCGGTGGGACCGGGTTCGGTCCGCGGGACAAGACGCCCGAGGGCACCCGCCGGGTGCTCGACCGCCGGGCCTCTGGCCTGGCCGAGGCGATGCGGGCCGTGAATCCGCTGGGTCGGCTGTCGCGTGGTGTCGCCGGGACGAGGGGCTCGGCCCTGATCGTGAACGTCGCCGGATCCACCAAGGGGGCGGTGGAGATGCTCGACGCGATCCTCGACATCGTCCCGCACGCGTTGTCGCTGATGGCCGGCGAAAACGCCCCCCACCCGAACTGATCGAGCCGCCGCAACAGAGGCGTGTCCGTGTGCCCACACGGCATGTGGGCAGGCGGACACACCTCGCGCTGGAGGCTGGTCGGAATCTGAACGGGCGTAGTGATTTCGACCACCGATCGTGGTACCCTCGTCATGTGGACGAGGAGTTCGACGCCGTCGACCGGGAGTGCATGACCCGGGCCATCGCCGCGGCCTCCCGCGTCCGCTGCATCACCTCGCCGAACCCATGGGTCGGCTGCGTCGTGCGGACTCCCGACGGCCAGCTCTACGAAGGCGCCACGGGCGAGCCGGGCGGCCCGCATGCCGAGATCGCCGCCCTCGCCGCGGCGGGGTCGGCCGCGGCGGGCGCCACGGCCTACATCACCCTCGAACCGTGCTCGCACCAAGGCCGAACCGGGCCCTGCGCCGACGCGCTGGTCGAGGCGGGCATCGCCCGAGTGGTCGTCGGGATCATCGACCCCGACTCCAACGTGAGCGGTGCAGGGATCGAGCGACTGCGCCACGCCAATGTCCAGGTCGACGTCGGGCTGTTCTCCGAGCGCGTCGAGGCCCAACTCGCCCCGTACCTCAAGCATCGGGCGACCGGGCGACCCTTCGTGGTGCTGAAGCTCGCCGCGAGCCTCGACGGCGGGACAGCGGCACCCGACGGGTCGAGCCAGTGGATCACCTCCTCCGAGGCCCGGGCCGATGGTCACCGGCTGCGAGCCGAGTCCGACGCCATCCTCGTCGGATCGGGCACCGTGCGACGCGACGACCCGTCGTTGACCGTGCGCGACTACCGACCACCCGTCATGCCCGCGAGTGGGTCGGTGGATCCGGTCCGGGTCATCCTCGGTGCCGCCGAGCCCGACGCCAAGGTCCACCCCTGCCGGGAGATGAAAGGTGACCTCGAGTCGATCCTCGACGAGCTCGGGGGTGACGACATCCTCCAGGTGCTGGTCGAGGGCGGCGCCGCGGTGGCCGGTGCGTTCCATCGGGCCGGGCTTGTCGACCGCTACGTCATCTACGTCGCCCCGGCGCTGTTCGGCGGCGGCGACGCCCGTGGCCTGTTCGGCGGCCAGGGTGCCTACCGGATCGAGGACCTCTGGCGTGGGCGCTTCGCGTCGGTCGAGCGCGTCGGCCGCGACCTCCGCGTCGAGCTGTTGCCCGTCGGGGCCGACGAGGCCCAGGGCTGAGGCCTGGCTGATGTTCACCGGGATCGTGGAGGAGCTCGGCACGGTGGTGTCGCTCGACGGGCCGCGGCTGCGCATCGCGGCCAAGGCCGTGCTCGACGGCGCGAAGCTCGGTGATTCGACCGCCGTCAACGGATGCTGTCTCACGATCGTCGACCACGATGGCGACGAGGGCTGGTGGGAGGCCGACGTCTCGGAGGAGACCTTCCGACGCACCTCGCTCGGGTCGCTCCGTGAGGGCGATCCGGTCAACCTCGAACGCCCGGTCCGCCTCGAGGATCGTCTCGGCGGTCATCTCGTGCAGGGACACGTCGACGCGGTCGGTGACGTTGTCGTGGCTGCGCCGGACCTGCAGGTCAGGATGTCGGCCGAGCTCACCCGCTACGTGGTCGAGAAGGGTTCGATCACCGTCGACGGGGTCAGCCTCACCGTCGTCGACGCACTCGACGACGGCTTCACCGTCGCCGTGATCCCCCACACCATGGAGGTGACGACCCTGGGCGTCCGCCGCCCCGGCGACCGGGTCAACCTCGAGGTCGACGTCATGGCGAAGTATGCGGAGAAGCTGCTCGCCGGTTTCACACCGACGGTGACGGCGCCGGAACCTCGGGGGGTGACCAGGGCAATGCCGTCATCGACGGCGCGTCGGTCCGGCCCGAGGTCGAGCACACCAAGGCCATCAGGAAAGCGAGCCAACCCATGAACGAGCGAGAGCCACTGCAGACGCAGGGGACCGAGGGGTCCGACTTCGCGGCCATCGAGGACGCGGTCGCGGCGATGGGCCGCGGCGAGATCATCGTGGTGGTCGACGACGAGGATCGCGAGAACGAGGGCGACCTCATCATGGCGGCCGAGCACGCCACACCCGAGAAGATCGCGTTCTTCGTACGCCACACCTCGGGCGTGATCTGCGCACCGCTGCTCGGGGACCGGCTCGACTCGCTCGACATCCCGCTGATGGTCCGCGAGAACACCGAGAGCCATCGCACCGCGTTCACCTACTCGGTCGACTTCATCCACGGCACCTCGACGGGCATCTCGGCCGCCGACCGTGCCGCGACGCTCCACGCCCTCACCGACCCGGGGACCCGGCCCACCGACCTGGCCCGCCCCGGCCACATCTTCCCGCTGCGCTATGCGGACGGCGGCGTGCTCAAGCGCGCCGGGCACACCGAGGCCGCGGTCGACCTGGCCCGCATGGCCGGCTGCTACCCGGCCGGCGTGCTGTGCGAGATCGTGAAGGACGACGGCACGATGGCCCGCGTGCCGGACCTGGTCGACTTCTGTCACGAGCACGGGCTGTTGATGATCTCGATCGCCCAGCTCATCCGGTACCGACGCCAGAAGGAGAAGCTCGTCCGGCGGGTCAGCGAGGCGCGGATCCCCACCAGCTGGGGCGAGTTCACGTGCTACGTGTACGAGTCGCTGCTCGACGGCGAGCAGCACGTCGCGATGGTGAAGGGCGCGGTGCAGGGCGAGCGCGACGTGCTGGTGCGGGTCCACTCCGAGTGCCTCACGGGTGACGTGTTCGGCTCGATGCGCTGTGACTGCGGCGTGCAGCTCGGTGCGGCCATGGAGCGCATCGACGAGGAGGGCCTCGGGGTGCTGGTGTACCTGCGCGGCCACGAGGGTCGCGGGATCGGCCTGGGCCACAAGATCCGGGCCTACAACCTGCAGGAGCAGGGGATGGACACCATCGAGGCCAACCAGGCCCTCGGCCTGCCGGTCGACTCCCGCGAGTACGGCATCGGCGCGCAGATGCTCAACGACCTCGGCATCACCACCATGCGCCTCATCACCAACAACCCGTCGAAGTTCGGCGGCCTCGAGGGCTTCGGCCTCGAGATCACCGGCCGCGTCGGGATGCGGGCGCAACCGAACCCGCAGAACATCGACTACCTGCGGACCAAGAAGGACCAGCTCGGCCACCTGCTCGAGGGTCTGGACGACTGATGCTCATGGTCGAGGCTTCCTTCGTTCAGGCTCGGTCGCTGGCGCTCCCTGCTTCACTGCGGAGCCTCGACTGAGATGGCCGGCAACCTGCGAGCGCAGGGCGAGGCGCGCCCCGAGGTGGACGGCGCCGGCATGCGAGTGGCGGTCGTGTGCGGTCGGTTCAACGACGCGATCACCCTGCGCCTGCTCGACGGAGTCGAGCGGGGCCTGGCCGGCTGCGGGGTCGATGCGGCCGACGTCACCATCGAGTGGGTGCCCGGCGCGTTCGAGATCCCCTACGCGGCGAAAGCGATGGCCATGTCGGAGCGCGTCGATGCCGTCATCTGCCTCGGCGCCGTGATCCGGGGTGAGACGAGCCACTACGACTTCGTCGCAGGGGAGTGTGCCCGCGGCATCCAGGACACCCAGCTCGAGCTCGGGGTCCCGGTGATCTTCGGGGTCCTCACGACCGAGAACGACGATCAGGCGCTCGCCCGATCGGAGGGGCCCGGCGGCCACAACGTCGGCGAGGAGTGCGCTCAGACCGCGGTCGAGATGGTGGCCCTCACCCGCCGCTGGAGGGCGTGAGGGAGGTTTCGCCCTCCGCACACGTTTCGAACGCGCTCAGGGCGAGATCTGGTCCTGGAAGGCCGTCCCATCGGCGAGAGTGCCGGTCAGCACGACGTCGAGGTCGGTCGGCGACACCTGGATGTCCGGCGTGGATCGCCCCGGCAGCGTGGCGAACACCATGGCGCCGCCGATCTCGGGGACATCCACCGCGGTCGCGGACGCCTCGATGCCGTTGATGTTGATCATCGTGTTGCGGGCTCCGAGCGGACCCACCGTCATCACGACCACGTGACGTTCGGTGCGGCTCGACATCAGGTCCATCAGGTAACCGTCGTCGGGGGCAGGGCCGCGAGGGTCGAAGGGCGGTGGGCTCCAGCCGAAGCCCGTCTCGTCCCCTTCGTCGAACAGGACGTCGAGCATCGTGATCGTCGTGTCGTTCGGGCCGGGGTCGCGGGTGATCCGCCACCGGAAGCCGTCCGCGTCGCCGGTCGCGACAACGGAGCTCGGACGCCCTTCGGGTTCCCTGAAGCCGTCCGCCGAGCGCAGGGCAGGCGGATCGGCGATTTCGGCCCACTCAGCGACGGTGAGCTCGCGGCTGGCTCGTGCGGTGGCGACGAGCTCGTCGCCACTGACGTTCTGCCCGACGGCGAATGCGAGGATTCCCGTGGTCGGTGCCCACGTCAGGGTCAACATGGTGGCTTGGCCCTCCACGGGTACGAAGTCATCGACCGGCCTGAGCACGCCACCTGCGCCGATGTCGACGGGGGACGCGGCGCGGGGGTCGAGTTCCGCGATGCGCTGCACAGCCGATGCGGCGTCGGGAGTGTGCCGGCTGTAGACGGTGACGGCTCGTGAGCCGTCCTTCGTGCGACGAGCAATGGAGGACCATCCCGGGCCTGCTGTCGGGTAGCCGACCCCCCTGCCCATCTCGCCCTGGATGTCCGCTCCGAATGTGGTGGCCAGGCGCAGGTCGTCACGCTCGACGGACCAGCCGGTCGGCAGCGCGGTGAACCGCTCGGCATTGGGGTCGAAGGCGGCGGCGAGGGCATTGAGCTCGGCGCCGCCGACCGTGCTGCTCGACAGCAACAAGGTCCGACCCGGCTCGACCTCGACGGTCACCCAGGTGGTGAGGCCATGTTCTGTGGTCAGCGCGCGGAGACGACCGTCGATCACGTAGGACTGGGCCTGAGAGAGCGCGGAGAACATACGCATCACCGGGAACCCGATCAGGCGGGCAGTGACCAGGGCCCGACCGTCGCGGACGAGCAGGAACGACGGAAGCGACCCGTAGAACGGATTCGCGTCGGTGCTGCTGGCCGAGATGTCGCCGTCGATCCCGGTGGGCCAGGCGTCGGGCATCAGGTGTGCGCCGGTGTCGGCGGGATCCTGTGCCGTCGTCGTGACCTTCGGGTCGCGATCGACGGCGATCACGATGCTGGCGGCGATCACCCCCACGACCAGGACCGCGGCCTCGGCCAGGAGCGCCGAGGGTCGACGATGCGGCGACTCCGACCTCCCGAACGAAGCATCAGGCACGAGCGACGCGCCCGCGGACGCGTGGGAGCGTGCCGGGCTCCGTAGGTGGAGCCGTTCCATGTCGTCAGTCATGACGGTCGGCCCGAGTTGGAGGGGCGCGACGGTTTGGGGACG
>DATEEV010000093.1:0-7169 GCA_035281005.1 Microthrixaceae bacterium
GCGCATCCATCCCGCGTCGAACGCGAGCCGCTTCACGTCGGAGAGGTGAGCCATCTCGGCGTCGAGACCGCCCTCGCCGACTGGTGGGGTGAGCTCGTCGTGGTGCTCGTCGAGCCAGTGGTCGAGCTCGGCGCGGAACTCGTCGAGCTCCATCAGCCGGCGGTCGGCGTCGGCCGGGTCGGGTCGTGGGCCCGACCGCTGTCGCGGCTGCCGCTCTTCCGCAGGAAGGTCATGCTCCGCGTGCGCAACCGCCACCCGAGCTCGGTGCGGCGGTAGGTGTCGGTGTACCAGCCGATGCGCATGGCGTGGTTGGTCTGGTCGACGAAGCACAGCGGCTGCTCGCCCGTGCCTTCGTCGCCGTCGAGCTCGAGCACCGGAGTGCCCACCATGAAGAGGCCCTTCGGCGCGGCGGCCACGAGCGTCGGGAAGTCGGCCAGCGAGTAGGTGTCGCCGAACGCGCTGTAGGTGCCGTCGGGAGTGAACACCGCCATCACGGCCTCGACGTCGTCCTTGGTCATGCCGACCGCATAGCGGCCCAGCAGCTGATCGATCTCGATGATGTCCTCGATGGGCGCTGTGGCCACCGGCTCGCTCCTTGTGATCGGGGTGCGGTGTGACTGGGATGCGACGTCGACTGGATGCGGGATTGCCCCTCTGGACGGTGCCGACTCACCCCTCGCGAGGATGATAAACAACGCGCCTTCCGGGTTGGAAACCCCACTCTCTGTCTGCGAGATCGCAATTTCACGTGGACTATGCTGAGCGCCTGCGCGAAACGGCATGGGAGTAGGGGGTAGATCGATGGCCGTCCTCACGACCGAGAAGTTGACACCGACCGTGGGGGCCCTCGTCGAGGGGGTCGACCCCGAGCGTCTCGTCGACGACGACACGTTGCCGGCGTGGACGCTCGAGGCCCTGACGGCGAACGGTGCGCTGGTGTTCCGAGGGATGCACCTCGATGACGCCACCCAGGTCGCCTTCAGCAAGAAGCTCGGAACGGTCGAGGTCTTCGGCAAGGGCGAGTTCCCCGAGATCTACCGGGTCACCCTCGACCAGACGAAGAACCGCTCGGCGGTCTACCTCAAGGGAACCTTCGAGTGGCACATCGACGGCTGCCTCGACGACATCCCCATCCTGGCCACGATGCTGAGCGCGCATGCGGTCGCCGAGTCGGGGGGCGAGACCGAGTTCGCCAGCAGCTACGCCGGCTACGAGACCCTGAGCGACGACATGAAGCAGCGGGTCGAGTCGCTCCGCGTCGTGCACACGATGGAAGCCAGCCAGCGGACCGTGTTCGACGACCCGACTCCCGAGCAGCTGGAGCTGTGGCGATCGCGCCCGCCGAAGGAACACCCCATGGTGTGGACGCACCAGAACGGTCGCAAGTCGCTCGTCCTCGGCGCCACCGCCGACCACGTGGTGGGCATGTCCCTCGAGGAGGGCAGGGCCCTGTTGCGAGAGCTGCTCGACCACGCCACCGAGCGGGAGCGGGTCTACCAGCACAAGTGGGAGTTGGGCGACCTGGTGATCTGGGACAACCATGGGGTGCTCCACCGGGCGTTGCGATATGACGAGACCTCGCCCCGCGACATGCATCGCACGACCTTCGCCGGCAACGAACGCATCGGCTGAGGTCGCACTCTCCCGTGACCCTGCACCCATGAACCTGCACCCATGAGCACGATCGGATCGAGGCCATGACCGACGCACCTGCCGCCCGCTACGTAGGAACGCGGGTCCATCGCGTCGAGGACGCCCGATTGCTCACCGGCCACGGCACCTATGTCGACGACGTCACCCGGCCGGGGATGCTGCACGCGTGCTTCGTCCGCAGCCCGTTCGCCCGGGCCAAGGTGCTGGGCATCGACGTGTCGAGCGCGCTCGAGCTTCCCGGCGTGCAGGCCGTGTTCACCGCGTCGGACCTCAACCCCGACGTGCGCGAGAACTGGTACACGATGAGCGGTCAGCACGTCCCCGACGTGGCGCGTCCCCCGCTCGCCGAGGACGAGGTCCGCTTCGTCGGCGACCCCGTGGCCCTCGTCGTCGCGAACAGCCGTTACCTCGCGGAGGACGCGGCCGAGCTCGTCGAGGTCGACTACGACCCGTTGCCGGCGGTCGCCCACTACGAGCAGGCCGAGGGCGTCGAACACCTGGTCCATGAGGCCCACCCCGGCAACGTCGCGATCGCGCTCGGTGGGCCGCCGTCCGAGGACGGCGAGGCGGTGTTCGCCGGTGCCACCCACGTCGTCGAGGAGACCATCCACCAGCAGTCTCACACGGCCGTGCCGCTCGAGACCCGGGGGATCGTCGTCGAGTGGGTTCCCGCCAGCGGCGAGCTGACGATCTTCGCGGCGACGCAGGCCCCCCACGAGGTGCGCGCGTTCTGCGCCCGCCTCCTGGGCCTGCCCGAGCAGCGCATCCGCGTCGTCATGCGCGACACCGGTGGCGGTTTCGGGCAGAAGGTCGTGCCCCAGCGGGAGGAGGTCTGCCTCATGCTCGCCGCCCGCAAGGTGCCCGCCGCCCTCAAGTGGATCGAGGACCGCCGCGAGAACCTGATGGCCGGCGGCCACGCGCGCAAGGAGCACGGCACCGCGAAGTTGGCCTTCGACTCCGACGGCACCATGCTCGCTGCCCACCTCGACTACGTGCAGGACGTCGGCGCGTATCCGACACCGTCACCGATGACCGCCGCGTTCGCGGTCGGATTGCTCTTCCCCGGTCCGTACCGGATCCCCCAGGCCTCGTGGTCCGCCAAGCTCATCCACTCGAACACCTGCGGCCGCACGGCCTACCGCGGTCCGTGGCAGTTCGAGTCGGTCTCGCGGGAGATGCTGGTCGACATCGCGGCGCGCCGCATGGGCATCGACCCGGTCGAGCTCCGTCGGCGCAACATCCTCCGCCAGGACGAGATGCCTCACGCCAACGCGAACGGCATGCCGTATGACCACATGACGCCGGCCGAGACCTTCGAGCACGCGCTCGAGCTCCTCGACTACGACGGCTTCCGGCGCGAGCAGGCCGCAGCCCGTGAGGAGGGCCGCTACCTCGGGGTCGGCACGTGCTCGTACGTCGAACCGACGACGAGCGCGCAGCCGTACTTCGCGACGGAGGGGGCGACGATCCGCATCGAGCCCTCGGGCAAGGTCAACGTGTACGTGGCCGGTGGGTCGACGGGGAACAGCCTCGAGACCACCGTCGTCCAGCTGACTGCCGACGCGCTCGGGGTCGACATCGAGGACGTCTCGACCATCCAGGGCGACACCGCGATCACTCCGTTCGGCGCGGGCACCGGCGGCAGCCGGAGCGGCTCGATGACCGCCGGCGCGGTCGGTGAGACCGCCGCAGTGCTGCGCGAGAAGCTCGTCGCCATCGCGGCGCACCGCCTCGAGGCCGCCGAGGCCGACATCGAGCTGGCCGACGGGCGGGCGAGCGTGCGTGGCACGCCGACCGCCGGCGTCACGATCGCGGAGATGGCGAACCTCGCGTACTTCTCGCCGGGCAAATTGCCGGCCGGGATGTCAGCCGGGCTCGAGGAGAGCGGCCGCTACACCGCCGCCGCCCCGATGCTGTGGGCCAACGCCACCCACGCTTGCACCTGCGAGGTCGACGTGACCACCGGCTCGGTGAAGCTCCTGCGCTACATCGTGAGCGAGGACTGCGGCCCGATGATCAACCCGAACGTGGTCGAGGGCCAGATCGCCGGGGGCACCGTGCAGGGCATCGGCGGCGCGCTGCTCGAGCACTTCGTCTACGACGACGACGGCAACCCGCTGACGACGACGTTCGTCGACTACCTGCTCCCCACCACCACCGAGGTGCCCGACATCGAGTACGGCCACGTCGAGTCACCCGCGCCGGGCCCCGGTGGGTACAAGGGCGTGGGCGAGGGCGGCGCCATCGGTGCCACGCCCGCCGTCGTCAACGCCGTGGCCGACGCGCTGGCGCCGCTCGGCGTGAAGATCACCCGCCTGCCGGTCAGCCCGTCGTCGATCGTCGAGGCGATCGCGGAGGCGTCCGTCAGGAGCTGACGGCGGTGGTCGGCTCGACGCCCTCGGCGGCGTGGTCGCCCTCTCCGTCTCCTGCGGCCATCCTCACCGCTTTCAGGATCCCCTGGTAGCCGGTGCAGCGGCACAAGTTGCCGGACAGACCCTCGCGGATCTCGTCGTCGCTCGGGTCCGGGTTGTCACGCAACAGCGCGGTGATCGAGACCACGAAGCCGGGCGTGCAGAATCCGCACTGGAGGCCGTGACACTCGCGCAAGGCCGACTGCACGGGCGACAGCGCGCCGTCGGGCTCGGCGATCCCCTCGACGGTCGTGACCTCCGTGCCGTCGGCCTGCACCGCGAACATGAGGCACGACCGGACCGCGTCGCCGTCGACCATGACGGTGCAGGCACCGCACACGCCGTGCTCGCACCCGAGGTGGGTGCCGGTCAGCCCGCACCGCTCACGGAGGAAGTCGGCCAGCGTGAGGCGGGACTCGACGACGGTGTCCCAGGTCCGCCCGTTGATCGTCAGCTGCACCCGCTCGTCACTCACCGGTTCGCCCCTGTGTTCGTTCCGTTGCGAGCCTCGGAGCTCGCCTTGTCCCATGCCCGCGCCACCATCGCGGCGCCCACGTGCGTGCGGTACACGGCCGACCCGTTGAGGTCGGCCGGCACGTTGTCGAGCGGCTCCGTGGCGAGGCGGCCGAGCTCGTCGCCGGTCACCTCGCCGACCGGTCGACCGATGATCTGGTCCTCGGCCGCGGTCGCGCGCAGCGGGGTCGAGCCGAGGCCGATGAGCCCGATCCCGCATCGCTTCACGAGATCGTCCTCGCCGATCTCCACCGCGACGACCGCACCGGCGATCGCGAAGTCACCGTGGCGGCGCGCGAACTCCTCGATGGCGAAGCCGCAGCGGCCGGTCCACACCGGGAAGCGGAGGCCCACGAGGATCTCGTCGTCGTCGAGTGCCGTGCTCCACAGGCCAGTGAACAGATCCTCGGCGGCGATCGTGCGGGTGCCTCGTGGAGAGGTCGCCTCGGCCTCGGCGTCGAGGGCCAACACCACCGCGGGGTACTCGGCCGCGGGGTCGGCGTGGGCGATCGACCCGCCCACCGTGCCGCGGTTGCGGATCTGTGCGTGGCCGATGAACGGGGTCGCCCGAGCCATCAGCGGCACCGCCTCGGCGACGAGCTGGTCGCGCTCGACAGTGGCCTCGGTCGTGCCGGCGCCGATGCGGACGACGTCACCACTGCGCTCGACGCCCTTGAGCTCGACGAGCCGTGAGATGTCGACGAGGTGGTCGAGGTAGGCGAGGCGCAGCGAGAGCATCGGGACGAGACTCTGCCCGCCGGCGAGGACCTTGGCGTCATCGCCGAGGTCGGCGAGCATCTGCGCGGCCTCGGCGACCGACGCGGGCCGGTGGTAGTCGAAGGGAGGGGGTTTCATCGAGGGTCGGTCCCGGCGCGGCGTCAGCCGACCTGGGCCGTGGTGCCGCCGTCGATGGGGATGATCGCACCGGTGATGAAGCTGGCACGGTCCGACGCCAGGAACGACGCGAGCTCGGCGACCTCCTGGGGCTGGCCGGCGCGCTTGAGCGCGGAGGCTTCGAGGAGCTGCGGGAAGCGGGCACCCGAGCCCGGACCGCCCGTGAGCGGGGTCTCGACGAAGCCGGGGCAGACGGCGTTGGCGCGGATGCCCTGGGTTCCGTATTCGATCGCGGCCGACTTGGTGAACGAGATGACGCCGGCCTTGGTCGCGCTGTAGGCGCTGGTGCCGGCCGATGCGCCCAGGCCACCGATGGACGACCAGTTGATGATCGAGCCGCCCCCGGTCGGGATCATCGCCCGGATGCCGTGCTTCGTGCCGAGCAGGACGCCCTTGAGGTTCACGCCGAACACGCGGTCGTACTCGTCCATCGGGAGGTCGGCCAGCATCTCGAAGCTGCCGATCCCCGCGACGTTCAGCACCGCGTCGACGCGACCGAAGGTGTCGAGGGCGGCGGCGAACATGGCCTCGACGTCGCTCTCGACGCTGACGTCGCACTTGAAGGGGACGACGGCATCGCCCAGCTCAGTCGCGGTCTCGTCCTGGCGCCCGGTGACGTCGGCGGCGAGCACCCTGGCTCCCTCCCGCACGAACACCTCCGCCGAGGCCCGGCCCATTCCCGAACCCGCGCCCGTGATGACCGCGACCTTGCCGTCCAGCTCTCCCATGGTGCTCCTCTGTCCTTCTGATTTGTCAGGCTCTGTTGTCGTGAGCTCGGTGTTCGTGTGCCGTGCTCGTGTTGGTGTGATCTCAGCAGGTGATGGCGACCGGCATCGAATCCCAGCCGCGCACCGTCGAGGTGGGAGCGAGCCGGGTGTTCTCGTGGTCGACCTCCCAGTCGGGGAATCGCTTCAGCACCTCGTCGAGCGCGACGCGGCCCTCGAGGCGCGCGAGCGCGGCACCCAGGCAGAAGTGCAGCCCGAAGCCGAACGTGAGGTGCTGGCTGTTGTCGCGGTGGACGTCGAAGCGATCGGGCTCGTCGTAGTGGCGCTCGTCGCGGTTCGCCGATCCGACGATCAGGAGGATGGCGCTGCCCTCGGGCACCGTCGTGTCGTAGTACTCGGTGTCGCGAGCGACGTAGCGCGCCACGTGGGGCCCGGTCGACTCGAAGCGCAGGGTCTCCTCGATCGTGTTCGGGATGAGCGACGGGTCGGCCGCGATCGCTCGCCGCTGGTCGGGGTGGTCGCCCAGCACCTTGCCCAGCCACCCGATCAACCGGCCGGTGGTCTCGTTGCCGGCGCCGGCCAGCACCTGGGTGTAAGTGAGCACCTCGTCGCGGGTGAGTCGGCGCGTCGTGCCGGTCTCGTCCTCGAACTCCGCCGTCAACAGCGCGGTCATCAGGTCATCGGAGGGGTGGTCGACGCGCCAGTCGATGTACTCCGCGAAGGCCTCACCGTTGGCGATGGCCTCCTTCCTCACTGCCATGGGCTTGCCGGTCTCGGTCCGGAGGGAGGCATCGGAACGGTCACGGATCGCGGTCTGCTCGGACTCGGGGATCCCGAGGAGCATGCCGATCACCCGCATCGGCATCTCGGCGCCGAGGTCGGTCACGAAGTCGAACCGGTCGGCGTCGACGAAGGGATCGAGGCACCTGGCGCAGAAGTCGCGGACCTGCTGTTCGAGCGCGTTCATCCGGCG
>DATEEV010000094.1:0-2820 GCA_035281005.1 Microthrixaceae bacterium
CCGGGCCGCGGAGGTGTTGACGGCCGATGGTCGTCGGCTCTTCATCACCTCGGCGCTCTGCTACCACGACGGCCGGATCACCGACACGTACCGTCGCGCCGAGGCCCAGAACGCGATCCTGCGGGCGTTCGCGGCGTCGCGTGACGACGTGTCGTACCTGCCGCTGATCGAGCTCGTGTGCTCGGGGTCGCAGCTGGCCAAGATCAACGGTGCCGAGCCGCGACCTGACGGTGTGCACTTCAGCGCGGACGCGGCACGGGTGGTGTGGGGCTGGCTGATGCCGTACCTCACCGGCCAGAAGGACCCCGAGGCGACCTGAGGCAGTTGTACAGCGTTGTACATCGAGGTACAGTTTCTGCATGTCGACGATGACGGTGAGCCAGGCCCGGGCGGCGTTGCCCGAGATCCTCGACCGCGTGCTCGCCGGCGAGGAGGTGACGGTGACCCGGCACGGGCAACCGGTCGCGGTGATCGTCCGGCCCGACAGCCTCAGGTCTCGTCGTGCTGACGACGCGCTTGCTCAGGCGGAGACGGTGGGCGCGTTGATAGCGGAAGGCTCGCGGCGAACGCTTCGGACCCGGCCTCGACTCAGCTCCGACCGCGCCGACGCGCTCGTTGCTGAGGCTCGCTCGAGTCGCCGCGGCCGCTGAGTTGGACGCGTTCGACACCGATGTCCTGATCTACGCGGCGGTCGCGGGTCACCCGCTCGGCCGGAAGGTCCGCGCGTTGTTCCCGCGGGCGCCTCTCGATGACCCTGGAGCCATCGCGGGAATCGGGTCGGTCCTGTTGCTGCCCGAACTGCTGAGCAAGCCCCTACGCGATGGCGCCACCGCAGAGGTCGAGGAGTTGAGCGAGTTGCTCGGCCGACTCGACCTGCGGCCCACCGACCGAGCGACGGCGGAGCTCGCAACGGCTCTGGGGGCGGCTCATCGGCTGCATGCTGCAGAAGCCATCCATCTGGCCACTGCGGTCGGCGCGGGTGCCGACCGGTTCATCACGAACAACACCGACGACTTCCCGCGGACGATCGCCGAGATCGCCGTCACCTATCCGGCCGACCTCTGAGCGGTGAGTGAGGATGTGGAAAGAGAGCGTCAGTGATAGGGAACAAAGTCGCAGCGCTGAGGGCCTCGATGCTTCCATCGAACGATGGCGACCACGAGCGGCCGACGCTTGACTCATGACGAAGGACCGAACCCGATCGTGGGTTCGGTCCTTGCCGATGTCTCGCGACATCATTGGCGGAGACGGTGGGATTCGAACCCACGGTGACTTGCGCCACACACGCTTTCCAAGCGTGCCGATTCGGCCGCTCTCGCACGTCTCCGCCGGGCATCGTAGCGACAGCGTCGGGCGAAGCCCGGAGCGCGATCGACCACAGCGTCGGGCGAAGCCCGGAGCGCGATCGACCACAGCGTCGGGCGAAGCCCGGAGCGCGATCGACCACAGCGTCGGGCGAAGCCCGGAGCGCAATGAGGACCCCCAGCCGGAGCCGGTAGAGTGCCGTCGCGCCGCTCAGCCGTGAGCGTGTGCTCGTGAGACGGTCGGGTCCTGTGCAACCGGAGCCCGTGAACCGAGTCAGGGTCGGAAGGCAGCAGCTCTCAGCGGAACCTCCGGTGTGCCGCAGATCGCCTGACCGTCTCACCAGCCCACGCTCCGGCCGGCGCAGGTGGCCCGATGCACCGGGCACCGCGGAAATTCGTCGCCGGTAGGCTGCCGCCGTGGCCGATCAGCCTGTGCACCAGTCGCTCTATCGGCGCTACCGGCCGAGCCGGTTCTCCGAGATGCGGGGACAGCCCCACATCGTGCGGGCCCTCACCAACGCGCTGACGTCCGAGACCGTGGGCCATGCCTACCTCTTCAGTGGACCTCGAGGTACCGGCAAGACCACCACCGCCCGGATCCTCGCGAAGGCGCTCAACTGCACGAACCTCACCGACGGCGAGCCGTGCGGTGTCTGCGACAGCTGCATCGCGATGGAGTCGGGCAGCTCGTACGACCTGTTCGAACTCGACGCCGCATCGAACAACCGGGTCGAGACCATGCGCGAGCTCGTGTCGAGCGCCGCGGTCGGCTCCCCGGGACGGCGCAAGGTATACATCCTCGACGAGGTGCACATGCTGTCGGCCGGCGCGGCCAACACGTTGCTGAAGACCCTCGAGGAGCCACCCGACCACGTGGTGTTCATCCTCGCCACGACCGATCCGCACAAGGTGCTGCCCACGATCCGGAGCCGCACGCAGCACTTCGAGTTCTCGCTGCTGTCCGCGGAGGAGCTCGAGGCATACGTGCGCTGGATCGTCGGCGACGCCGGCCTCGAGGTCGACGGCGAGGCGGTCGCCCACGTGGTGCGCGTCGGGCGCGGCTCGGCCCGCGACACGCTGTCCGCGTTGGATCGTGTCTCGGCCACGGGCGGTGTGGTCGAGCGGGCGGAGCCGACCGACGAGATCGTCGCGGCGATCGGCGAGCGCGACCCGCAGCGGGCGATCGTCGCCGTCGCCGACGCAATCGGGCGGGGCAGCGATCCCCGGGTGCTCGGCGAGGCGCTGCTCGCGACGCTGCGCGACGCGTTCCTCGCCGCGGTCGGGGCGGACCTGTCGCACCTCAGCGACGCGGATCGCGAGCGAGCCGCGGAGATCGGCCGTGAAGCCGGCACCCCCGCCCTGACCCGGGCCATGGAGGCCCTGGGTGCCGCGCTGATCGAGATGCGCCAGGCGGCCGACCCGCGCATCCCACTCGAAGTGGCATTGATTCGCGTGAGCGAGCCCGCCGCGGGTGACTCCGTCGACGAGCTCGTCGAGCGGGTCGCGCGGCTCGAGC
>DATEEV010000095.1:0-4865 GCA_035281005.1 Microthrixaceae bacterium
AAGGTCCACTGGCCTTCGACCGCCCGCATGGGCATACCGATCGTGCGCCACTACGACGAGCCGTGGCAGCGTCGCACGACGGTCGTGTTGGACCTGCGGGTCGGCCACTACCGGGGCGACGACTTCGAACGTGCGGTGAGCGCGGCCGCATCGGTGGTCCGCCTGTGCGCGGCCCGCGACGAGCTCGTCCGCCTCATCACGACCAGCGGGCACGACACCGGGTTCATCGGTGACGACCACGAGATCGAGGCCGCCATCGACCTGCTCGCCATGGTGTCCATGAGCGGCTCGGGCAGCCTCACCGGCACGCTGCGGGCCTTGATCCACCGCCGCGGCGGCGGAGCGCTGGTGACGTGCACCGGACCGCTCGGCGAGTCGGAACGATCGGTCCTCGCGAGCATGGGCGCGCTCTTCGCCCTGCACCTCGCGGTGTGCACCTCCCCAGAGGCGGGCGCGATGTCGGGCATCGATGGCGCCACCACCCAGGTCGTGGCCTTCGTCGACGACGATCGACTCTCCGAACCGTGGGACGAGGCTCTGGCGCGGCTCGCCGGCAGCACGGGTGGGTTCGGCCGCTCGGCTGGGGGTCCTGCGACCGGGATGAGCGCATGACCGATCGGAAGCGCATCGACCGCGTGCTGGTCGTGGGTGAGATCGCTCTCACGCTCGTCACGATGGCGGTCGCCGTGGGGTTCCTGCGCCTCTTCACGTCGGGCGCGTTCCTCGGCGATCTCACGGTGGTGGTGATCGCCGCCCACCTGTCGGCCGCGGTCATGCGCCGGCGTGGCTGGGCCGTGTGGTGGTCGGTCCCGCTCCAGCTCGGACTCGGCGTGCTCGTCGCGAGCTGGGTCTATCTGGGCGACACGCTGTGGTTCGGCCTCCCCACCGCCACCACCTGGGCGGAGGCCTCCGACGCGCTCGCGATCGCGTTCGAGCCGTTCAAGAAGCTGATCGCACCGGTACCCCTCACCCTCGGTTTCGAGCTCACGATGGCGATCGTGGTGTGGGTCCTCGCCGCGTTCGGCGACGCTGCGGCCTTCCGGGGCCGCGCGCCGTTCCAGGCGATCGTGCCGCATGCGGGCGTGGTGTTCGCCACGTCGATCTTCGCCCGCGGCACAGGTTCGATCGGCGCCGCCTCGCTCTTCGCCGCCGCAGTCGTCTTCCACATCAGCTGTCAGCGTGCGCTCACAGCCTCGGAGCGGCGCTGGGTCCAGGACGAGCGTGAGCGGGGGCCGATCTGGTCGATGTGGATCGGGGCGGCCGTCGCCGCGACCGTCGGGCTGCTCGCCACCGTCGCCGGGCCGCAGATCCCCGGGGCCGAATCGAGCGCTCTGGTCGACCTCCGGGCGATCGGTCGAGGACCGGGCCCGGTGGAGGTCGGCAACCCCCTCGTCGGAGTGTCGAACCTGCTGGGCCCCCAGTCGGACCAGGTCGTGTTCACCGTCTCGTCGCCCGCACCGCACTATTGGCGGCTGACCTCGCTCGAGGAGTTCGACGGCGCCGACGACCAGTGGAAGACGAACCGCAGCTATCAGGAGGCTGACTCGAACGAGCTGCTCGAACAAACGCGTCCCCCGGGCGTCAGCTTCGAGGAGGAGACCGCCGAGTTCCGCCTCGCCGACCTCGGCGGCGTGTGGCTCCCGACGGCGTTCGAGCCGGTCGCGGTCGACGCGGACATCGAGGTGCGACACGATCCCGATTCGTCGAGCCTCATCGCCGGGGGACGCCGGAGCCTGCCCGACGCCGACTATCGGGTGACCGCGCAGATCCCCGACGTCGACGCAGAGTCATTCTTCGACGACGCCGGGACCCGAACTGCGCAGATCGACTCGGTGTACCTCGACCTGCCTGATGTCGGGCCGTCGGTCCCCAACCTCTCCGAGCAGATCGTCGCCTCCGCCGACGCGCGCACCATGTACGAACAGGCCCAGGCGCTTCAGGGCTACTTCCGCGGGTTCACGTACCGCGACGACGTCGACTACTCCGACGAGCCCGAACCGATCGAGGCGTTCCTCTCAGCCCGAGAAGGGTTCTGCCAGCAGTTCGCCTCCGTGTTCGCTTTGATGGCACGGAGCCTCGGCATCCCCTCACGGGTCGCGGTGGGCTTCACCTACGGCGACCTCGAACCCGTCCCCGCCGACGAGGACGGATCGGCGACCACCATCGAGGGACCGGATTCGGACGGACCAGGATCGGATGGGTCAGCCTCGGACGAGGCGGAGATGCAGTACGTGGTGCGCGGTCGCAACGCCCATGCCTGGCCCGAGGTCTTCATCCCCGGCACGGGTTGGCTCGCCTTCGAGCCAACGCCGAGCCGCGGGAACCCCGACGCCGCCCCGTACACGGGCGTCGCGATGGATCAACAGGAGGGCGGGGCCGGCGAGACCACGGCCACCACCACCACGACCGCTCTCGGGGCGCCCGGCACCACCCTGCCGACATCGGGCGAGCTGCGCACCGATGAGGACCTGCCGCGGGGCGCGTCGGCCGCCGACTCGGACACGACCTCCGCCGCGGACCGAGTGCCCGCGGTCGCGGGCATTCTGATCGCCCTCGCGGTCGCCGGGGTGATCGCACGTTGCACGGTCGCCCTGGTGCGGCGCCGCCGACGCCGGGGGCGTCGTGACACCCCCGCCCATCGCGTCCGGGCAGCCTGGGTCGAGACCTGCGACTGGCTGGAGATGCTCTCGGTCAGACCATCCGTGGCCGAGACGCCGACCGAATTCGCCGTACGAGCCGAGAAGCGCTGCAGGGTCACCGGCCTCGCCGAGCTCGCCCAGCTCGAGACGATGCGCATCTACTCGTCGGCCGAGGTCGACCCTGCCGACGCGGACACGGCCGAACAGGTCGCGGCATCGCTCCGCACCGTGGTCGCGGACCGAGTGGATCGACGGCGGCGAGTGCTCAACGCGATCGGCTGGGCGTCGCGAAACTGAGCGTCGCAACCGACCGGGTGAAGACCGCATCGACCGCCTCACGGCGGGCGAAGGTCACTCGTCGTCGCGCTTGAAGCGCCCGCGAGCCCGCTCGGAGGCGTTGGTGAAGTACTCCCGCAGCCCGTTGGAGCGCAGGCCGTGGGTCATTTGCTCGAGACCGGTACGCCCGAGCTTGCGCAGGTTGCGAGCGAGGTGCCAGGCCGAGACCAGCATCAGCCCGAAACCCACGACGAACGAGAGCACGAAGCTCACCTGCAGCAGCGCGACCGAGGCGGCCAGGCCGACGACGACTCCCAGAACGCCCCACCGCACACCCCGAAGGGCCGCCGTGTAGACCGTCGTCGAGCCCACCTGGCGCGCCAAGCTGGGATCGGACGCGTAAAGGTGCTGCTCGATCTCGGTGAGGATCCTTTGTTCGTCCTCGGACAGCGGCACCTCGTCACCCCTCCGCTCGGCGGGCTCGTTGCGTTCATGATCGCACAGTGGTCGCGGGCGGACAACGCGACACGGTCAACCTTGCTGATCGTCCCCCGGAGACGGCGATGGGAGCCGATCCCGTTCTCCTCGCGTCGAGCCTGGTCGCTCCGGGCCGGGTCGCGTCGGGCCTGGCCCGGTCGGCCCCCATTGCTGCTGGCCGACCTCGAAGCGCCGGAGCCCCTCGGCGCCCACCAGCCGGGCCGGCCCGATGGCGCGGTCGCCGAACCGCTCCCGCACCTCGTCGACGGCCCGATTGGCCCGATCGCGGTCGGCGGGGGCGCTCTCGTCGGCATCCCCCACGTCGAAGCTCAGCTGGCGCACCGCACCGTCGGCCAGGTTCGTGACGCCGACACCGACCAGCCGGATGCCCGGGGAGAGGTCGACCTCACTCACCAGCAGCCTGGCCTCACGGAGGATCTCGCCCGCGTCGTCGGTCGGGTCCGACAGCGTTCGCGCCCGGGTGATGGTGCGGAAATCGGTCGTGTAACGGACCTTGACGTTCACGGTGCGCCCGGCGAGACCGAGGTAGCGCAGTCGCCCCGCCACCGAATCCGCCATCCGGACCAGATGGTCGGCGACCTCGTCCGGGTGATGCAGGTCCACCTCGAAGGTCTCCTCGTGACTGACCGACTTCGGCGCGAGGTCCGGCTCGACCGGACGCTCGTCGATGCCGTGGGCCAGGTCGTGGAGGTGGCGTCCCACCGCGTCACCCACCGCGGCCCGCAGCGCGTCGACGGGCACCGCTCCCAGGTCACCGACGGTCGCGATGCCCAGCCGTTCGAGCTTGGCCCGGGTGGCGGGGCCGACGCCCCACACGGCCGCGACCGGCAACGGGGCGAGGAACCGGTCGACGGCTGACGGGTCGACCACGTACACGCCGCGTCCGGGCACCGGGCCCGACGGCGACGCCTTCGGCTTGGCCTGCTCCGACGCCAGCTTGGCGAGGAACTTGTTCGGTGCGATCCCGACCGAGCACGTGAGGCCCTCGCGGTCTGCCACGCGCCGGCGGAGCTGGTCGGCGATCGCCGGCGCGGGACCGTGGAGGCGCATCGCTCCGGACACGTCGAGGAACGCCTCGTCGAGCGAGATCGGCTCGACCAGGGGCGTCACCTCGGCGAAGGTGGCCATGATCCGGGCGCTGACCTCCGCGTACCGGCCGTGGCGGCCGGGGAGGAAGACGGCATCCGGACAGAGCCGCCGCGCGGTCACCGACGGCATCGCGGAATGCACCCCGTACGCGCGGGCCTCGTACGAGGCCGCCGCGACGACGCCGCGGTTCCCGTTGCCGCCGACCACCACGGGACGACCTCGGAGCTCAGGACGGTCGAGCAGCTCCACCGACACGAAGAACGCGTCCATGTCGACATGGAGGATGGTGCGGAGCCGACCCGTCGCGACCGCCATCGGATCGTCGCCTCACAGACGCGTCACGACGAGCGTGGCGAGGTCGGC
>DATEEV010000096.1:0-9241 GCA_035281005.1 Microthrixaceae bacterium
CCAACTAGGAGCCACAACGTGTCCGTCCTCGACCACGAACTCAACTCTCTCGACGGCTCGCCCGCCGTGCTCGACGCCGCCAAGGGCAAGGTGACCCTGCTGGTCAACGTCGCCTCGAAGTGCGGCCTGACTCCCCAGTACGAACAGCTGGAACAGCTCCAGGGTCGGTACGCCGACCAGGGGTTCACGGTGCTCGGCGTGCCCTGCAACCAGTTCATGGGCCAGGAGCCGGGATCGCCCGACGAGATCGCCGAGTTCTGCTCGACCACCTACGGAGTGACGTTCCCGCTCGCCGAGAAGGTCGACGTCAACGGCGACGATCGCCATCCTCTCTACACCGAGCTGACCCAGGTCGCCGACGCCGATGGTCACGACGGCGACATCCGGTGGAACTTCGAGAAGTTCCTCATCGGCGCCGACGGCGAGGTGATCGCCCGCTACAACCCGACGATCGTCCCCGACGACCCCCAGATCGTGGGCGACATCGAGGCGGCGCTCCCCTCCTGACCTTCCCGAAATTGCGTCTCTGAGGAACGGCGCCGTTCCTCAGTGACGCAATTTCCGACGTTCTGGCGTTCAGGTGCCGACGAGCTCGGGGTCGTGCTCGAGCTCGGGGTGGTGGCACGCGACCGGGTGCCCACTGCCCCGGTCGACCAGGGCCGGCTCCTCCTGCGCGCAGATCTCGGTTGCCTTCCAGCAGCGGGTCCGGAACCGGCATCCCGACGGTGGGTCGATCGGGCTCGGCACGTCGCCCTCCAACACGATGCGGCGGCGCCGACGTTCGACCTGGGGGTCGGGAACCGGCACGGCCGAGAGGAGGGCGATCGTGTACGGGTGGCCGGGCCTGTCGAAGATGCGATCCCGATCGCCGACCTCGACCACCTTGCCGAGGTACATGACCGCGACCCGGGTCGAGATGTGCTTCACCACCGCAAGATCGTGGGCGATGAACACGTAGGACATGCCGCGGTCGGCCTGGAGCTTCACGAGCAGGTTGATGACGCCGGCCTGGATCGACACGTCGAGGGCCGACACCGGCTCGTCGAGCACCACCACGTCGGGATCGACCGCGAGCGAGCGGGCGATGCCGATGCGCTGCCGCTGCCCGCCCGAGAACTCGTGGGGGTAGCGACTCGCGTGCTCGGGTGAGAGGCCGACCTGTTCGAGCAGCTCACCCACCTCGTCGCGGGTGGAACGTCGTCGCCGCTGCTGATGCACTTGGAACGGCTCGGCGAGCACCTCGCCCACCGTCATGCGGGGATTGAGCGACGCATAGGGGTCCTGGAAGACCATCTGCACCCGCCGAGCCAGGTCGACCCGCGACATCGTCGTCGTGTCGACACCGTCGAGGAGCACCTGACCCGACGTCGGCGTGAGCAGCCGGGTGATCAGCCGACCGAGGGTCGACTTGCCGCAGCCCGACTCGCCGACGAGGCCGAGGGTCTCACCCCGCTCCAGCTGAAGCGACACGTCACTGACGGCCTGGACCTTGGCGACCACCCGGCTCATCAGCCCGGCGCGGACGGCGAACTCTTTCACGAGGTGCTGGAGCTCGAGCTGCCCTCCCTCGTCGCTCATTGCTGCTCCCGGGCCTCGGCGTCGGCGTCGCTCGCCGCGTCACGGGTTGCCCTCGATCCGAGGAGGACATCGACCTCGTCCTGGCGCCAACACGCGGCCGAGTGCCCGTGAGGAACCACCTCGGGGATCGCTCGCATGCAGCCGTAGTCTTCCGACGCGATCCGGCACCGCGGGTGGAAGGCGCAACCGGGCGGAGGGTGCAACATCGACGGTGGTTGCCCGCCGATCGGGCGGAGGCGCTCCTCGCCCTCGGCGTCGACGCGAGGGAGCGAGTCGAGCAGCCCGATCGTGTACGGGTGTCTGGGGCCCTCGAACACCTCGTGGATCTCACCGCGTTCCGCGATCCGGCCGGCGTACATCACCGCCACACGATCGGCCATGCCGGCGACCACACCCAGGTCGTGGGTGATGAGCACCAGCCCAGCACCGACCTCGCGAGTCTTCGACAACAGCAGCTCGAGCACCTGCGCCTGCACCGTCACGTCGAGCGCCGTGGTCGGCTCATCCGCGATGACGAGCTCGGGCTCGCACGACAGCGCCATCGCGATCATCGCCCGTTGCCGCATCCCGCCCGAGAACTCATGTGGATACATGTCGACGCGCCGCTGTGGCTGCGGAATGCCGACGAGACCGAGGAGGTCGACGGCACGCGCCTTGGCGTCCTGCTTCGAGGTGTTCTCGTGGGCGCGGATGGTCTCGGTGATCTGCTTGCCGACGGTGTGCACCGGGTTGAGGGCGGTCAGCGGATCCTGGAAGATCATCGAGATCTCGGCGCCCCGCACCGAGCGAAGCCGATCCTCGTCCGCGGTGACGAGGTCCTCGCCCTGCCAGCTGATCCGTCCACTCAGCTGGGTGTGGTGCTCGGGATGGAGGCCCAGGACCGCCAGGAAGGTCACCGACTTGCCGGAGCCCGACTCCCCCACGACGGCGACGACCTCACCGCGGTCGATGCTCAGGTCGACACCACGGACCGCCTGCACCAACCCGTCCTCGGTGTCGAAGCCGACCTGCAGGTCGTCGATGTGAAGAAATGCGTCGGCGGGCGACGGCGACGGGACGGCCACCGTCAGGTGTCCTTCACGTCGAACGCGTCGCGGAGACCGTCGCCGATGAGCAGGAAGCCGAGGACCGTCAGGACGATCGCGACGCCGGGGAAGATCAACAACCAGGGCGCGGTCGAGAAGTGGCTCTGGGATTCGCTGATCATGAGCCCGAGCGATGGATCGGGCGGCTGGATGCCGACCCCGAGGAAGCTGAGTGCCGCCTCTCCGAGGATCGCGGCGCCGATACCGACCGCGATCAGCACGACGATCGGCTGGAACACGTTGGGCAGGATGTGGCGCCAGATGATCCGCCGTTGCGGGACGCCCATGGCACGCGCCGCGTCGACGTACTCGAGCTCCTTGGTCTGGATGAACCCCGCCCGTACCGATCGGGCGGTCTGCAACCATGCCGTCAGTGCCAGTGTGACGATCACGGCCACGACGCCCTTGCCCAGGAGCGCGATCAACGCGAACGCCAACAGCAGATAGGGGATCCCGAGCATCACGTCGACGAAGCGCATCAGCAGCGTGTCGGAGAACCCGCCGAACCAGCCCGACACGGACCCCACGACGATGCCGATGATCGACTCGATGATCGCCACCATGAATCCGATGACGATCGACAACCGGATGCCGTACACCACCCGCGCCAACACATCGCGGCCCAGCTCGTCGGTGCCGAACCAGTGCTGGTTGGTGGGCTGCTCCTTGGCGAATGGGTAGAGCGTCGACGGATCATCGACGAGGAACGGCCCGATGATGGCGACCAGCAGCAGGAACACCACGAGGCCGAGGCCGAACATCGCCAACCTGTTGCGGCGGAATCGCCGCCACGCGTCCTGCATCAACGATCGCGAGGGCCCGACTTCGGTGAGGGTCAGGTCGGCATCGACATGAGCGACACCGATGTGCGGCAGATCCACGGAGCTGCCGTAACCGACGGTCCCGGCACCCTCGAGATCGCCGGCGCGGCGCAGCTCATCGCCGGGCGAGGTCACTTCGCCCCCGCGAATCGGATGCGTGGGTCGAGCTTGGCGTAGCTGAGGTCGACGGCGAGGTTGGCGAGGCCGTAGACCAGCATCACGACCATCGAGAGGCTCAGCATCACCGGGAAGTCGCTGGCCGCAGCGGCCTGGGCGACCTTCGAGCCGATCCCTGGCCAGTTGAACACGGTCTCGGTGAGGACGGCGAAGCCCACGAGCGTTCCGAAGTCGATGCCGATGAACGTGACGACCGGGATCAGCGCGTTGCGCAGCGTGTGGCGGGTGACGACGGTGCGGCTGTTGAGTCCCTTGGCGCGGGCGGTTCGCACGTGGTCGGAACTGCCGGCCTCGAGCATCGTCGTTCGGGTCAGCCTCGCGACGATCGCGGTCGAGACCGAGGCCAGCACGATCGCGGGCTGGATGAGGTATTCGAGCTGCGCCAGGCTCGGGATGATGCCGAGATACCACTCGTCCGGACCGATTCCGAGAGGTGGGAAGCGCAATATCTCGGGCCAGTCGTGCTTGAACGCGTACACGCCGGTGACCTGCCGGATCAGGAACGCCAGGATGAAGACGGGGATCGCGCCCGCGAGTGCGGCGCCGATGGTCGTCGCCGCGTCCGAGACCGAGCCCCGTCTTCGGGCCGACAGCACGCCGAGGGAGATGCCCACGCAGGACTCGATGATGATCGCCCAGGTAGCGAGGCGGAGACTGTTGGGCAGGCGTTCGGCGACCATGTCGCGGACGGACTCCTGCGTCTTGAAGCTCCTGCCGCTGAGGGTCACGGTCTCTTTGAGCCGGACGAGGTACTGCTCGTAGATCGGCTTGTCGAGGCCGTACTTGACCCGGATGTTCTCGACCACGGCCGGAGGCGCGGCCCGACCCTCACCACCGGCGAGCTTCCGTGCCGGGTCGCCGGGCAGCGCGAAGAAGAGCAGGAACAGCAGCGTGTAGCCGGCGAGCAGGGTGAACATCAGTTGCCCGAACCGCCGGATCAGGAAGGTGGTCATGGGTTCACCGGGCGACGGGAGAGGTGCTCACCCGGCGTGGGCACCTCTCCCGTCGTCGACCGGCTCGGAGTCTCAGCCCGCCCTCTTGCCGATCTTCTCCCACAGCATGTTCACCAACGGAGGCTGGACGAAGTTGACGACGCCCTCGCGGTACACCTGGTCACCGACGTACCAGTTGAGCGGGATCGTCCCCGTGGTCTCGTTGAGCAGCCGCTCCTCGGCCTGGACGTAGAGCTCACCTCGCGCGGCCGGGTCAGGCTCGGACTGGGCCTGGGCGATCAACTCCTCGAATTCGGGATCGTTGTACCGCCCGATGTTGTTGCCATCGATGGCGACCGCACCGAATTGGTCGACCATGAAGTTGCCATAGGTCGGATAGTCGGCTCCCCAGCCCGTTCGACAGACCTGACAGGCGCCCGGCTTGCCGATGACCTGGAAGTAGTCCTCGATGACAGGGGTGAGCTCGCTGTCGATGCCGAGCACCGTCTTGAGGTTCGCCTGGACGATCTGTGCGACTGGCTCGTGGCCGCCACCGGCGTTGAACGCCAGCTTCAACGGCGCGCTGAGCTCGCCGCCGTCGGCGACCCACTCGTCGTAGAGCTCCTTCGCTGCCTCCGGGTCGGTCGTGCAGTAGTCGCAGATGCCGGGCTTGAAGCCGGGGATCCCGGGAGGCGTGATGCCCGTGGAGATCGCGCGCACGCCTTCGTACACCTTCTCGTTGATCTCGTCGCGGTCGATCGCCATCGAGATCGCCTGGCGCAGCTTGAGGTTCTCTTCTCCGGCGATCTCGGGGTCCTCATAGCCGAAGTCCCAGAAGTACGTCGAGAGCTGCGGCTCCTTCGTGGTGTTGGGGTAGCTCGCGATCGCGTCCGCGTACCTGCCCGGCGGGATGGTGGCGTCGTCGCCCTCGCCCGACTCGAAGGCCTGGTACGAGCTCTCGACGTCAGCGGTGATCTTGAACGTGAGCTTGTCGAGGACGGCCCTGGTGTCGCCGAGGACGTTGCCCTTCCAGTTGTCGTTCCTCACGAGCACGACGTCACCCGAGTCGGCCGTTCCCGCCGACTCGAGCTTGAACGGGCCGTTGCCGATGCTGATACCGGCGGTCCCCCAGCCGGTCGTGTTGCCGATCTTCTCGTAGTCGGTCTTGCTGATCGGCGAGAATGCCGAGAACGAAACGATCTGGGGGAAGTCGGCGTTCGGCGCGTCCAAGGTGACCTTGAGGGTCATGTTCTCGTCATCGGCCACGATCGAGTCGAGGGTGTCGACCTCGCCGGCGATGAGCTTGTCCCCATCCTTCACGTACGCCATCAGATAGCCGTAGTAGGACGCCAGCTCCGCATTGCCGAGGCGCTCCCACGCGATCTTGAAGTTCGACGGCAGGATCTCCTCACCGTTCGAGAACTCCTGGCCCTCCTTGATCGTGAACGTGAACTCGGTGGCGTCCTCGTTCGCCTCCCAGCTCTCGGCCACCAGGGGCTTCAGCTCCGGGTTGCAGGTATCGGTGTAATCGAAGTCCGTCAGGCCGTCGAACAAGGCGACGGTGAGCTGTGCTTCGTCGAGCGTCTGCACGACCTGAGGGTCGAAGCTCGTGTTGCTGCCAGCATCCGCCAGCTGCGCGTAGTCGACGAATTCACCACCCTCCTCGACGTCCTCATACTCGAGGGTCCGACAATCAGCGGAGCTGGCTGCCTCGGTGGTGTTTTCGGTGGAGTCACCGTCATCCGAGGAGTCGTCACCCGTATCGCCGCAACCCGCTGCGATCAACGTGACAACGACCAGAATGGCGAAAACGCCGAACATTGGATTCCTGAGCTTCACGAGAAGCCTCCGTTCTACGCGCCGAACATTGTCGTGCGCACGGCCGCGCGTTCGCGGAACCTACTACCGGCTTACCCGTGGATCACCTCACCCAGTCCAACCGTCATGCGTTCGTCACGTTTTCACTCTGATGACGCCGCACCGCAAGCGGCGACCGGGCTGGTCGGCGTCGCCGCCTCCGGCTACTCCGCGATTCTCAGCACGGTGCGAATGCCGCGGCCGGCCTTCATGTCGGCGATCGCCTCGTTGACCTCGGCCAGCGGCCGGCGCGCCGTCACCATCGAGTCGACGTCGATCTGGCCCTGTTGCCACAGCTCGACCAGCTTGGGGATGTCGCGCGGCGCCCAGCACCCACCGAGCAACGACCCGACCAGCTTCTTCTCGCCGTACATCGCGCCGACGAGACTCACCGACGCCATGTGATCGATCGGTGCCGCCCCGACCATCACGGTCGTGCCGCCCGAACGGGTGGCGTTGATCCCACACTCGACGAGCGCCGAATGCCCGACGGCATCGAACGCGTGGTCGACGCCGATCTCGGTCAGCGACCGGCACCGGGTGGCCACGTCGTCGACGGTCGGGTCGACCACGTCGGTCGCACCGAACGACATCGCCCACTCGCGCCGTTCCTCGATCGGGTCGCTCACGATGATCCGGCTCGCTCCCGCGACCTTCGCGCCCTGCACGATCGACACGCCGATCCCGCCCGCGCCCATCACCAGCACGGTGTCACCAGGAGCGACCTTGGCGGTGTTGATCGCCGCGCCCACGCCGGTCTGGACCGCGCAGCCGATCACGCACGCCACGTCGAGGGGCACCTCCGACGGCACCTTCACCGCGCCGGACTCCGCGACGATCACCTGCTCGGCCATCGCGGCGAGGCCGACACCGCGGTAGACGATCTCGCCCCCCCGACTCAGCCGGGTGGTGCCGTCGGGGTGCATCGCCATCGCGATCGCCAGGCTGTTGACGCAGATCTGGAACTCGCCTCGAAGGCAGTAGGCGCACCGGCCGCACGAGGAGACCGGCGAGAGCACGACGTGGTCGCCCTCCTGCAACGACATCACACCGACGCCGACCTCGATCACCACCCCGGCCGCCTCGTGACCGAGGATCACCGGAAGGCCCACCGGGTGCACGCCATCGACCTGGCTGACGTCGGAGTGGCACAAGCCGCACGAGTGGACCGCCACCCGGACCTCACCCGGACCGGGATCGCCGATCTCGACGTCGTCGACGTACTCGAGCGGCCCGCCGATGCGGGTGAGCAGCGCGGCACGGATCTTGGTCATCGAGGCCCCCTTCGGCTCTTCTCCACGCCGATCCTGACACGCCGCACTCTCCGCTCGTGCCGCTTCCATCGGCGCCACGCCGATGGAAGCATCACCGAGCGGCCTGGGAGAGGATCGCGGTCGCGAAGCGGTCGGCGCTGCCCGGCGCCGTGTCCAGGAACACCGCGGGCTCGCACAGCTCCACCTCGAGGACCATCGCCGTCCCATCGTCGCCGTGCACGACGTCGATTCGGGCGTAGCAGAGCCCTGAGGGGCCGGCGCCGGCCGGGCCCACCGCGGGGAGGGCCGCGAGCACGGCGTCCGCCAGCGCGATCTCGTCCTCGGACGGAGCGCAGGCGGCGATGTGCTCCTCGGCGAACGACGCGCGTGTCGCCTCGCCGTCGAGCGGCAGCAGCGGTCCCTTGCTGATCGCGTGGGAGTGCTCCCCGGCGAAGCAGATCATCGCCGTCTCGCCCCGCTCGTCGACCGACGAGAGATACGGCTGGACCATCACCTCCCGGCCCTGCTCCAACAGCTCGGCCACATGTGCGATCGCCGCGTCGCGACGGCCGGCCGAATAGCGAGCGGTGTCGCGCGAGCCGGCCGACACCGTCGGCTTGACGACGAGCTCACCGTCCTCGGCCAGGTCGATCTCGTCGCCCAGAGCGAAGAAGCGGGTGGGAACGACCGGGACCCCCCACCCGGCGAGCTCGGCGAGGTAACGCTTGTCGGTGTTCCACTCCAACACGTCGGGCGGGTTCACCAGCCGGGTCGACGCGCCTGCGCGCCGCGCCCACGTCAGGAACTCGTCGCGGCGTAGCGAGTAGTCCCAGGGCGATCGCACCACCGTGACGTCAGCGATGGTCCAGTCCGCTTCGGCGTCGTCCCAGTCGAGCACCGACACCTTCGCGCCGACGCTCCGCAAGGCGGCCACCAGCGGCTCCATGTCCTCGTCGAAGGCACGGGCCATCGACGCCGTCACCAGCGCGACGCGCACGCTCAAGCGGAGGGTTCGAAGACGAGGAGGAACTCGAGGGTGCCGTTGTCGCGCGTCGACACGATGGGGTTCGACGGGTTCGGGATCCCGTAGTCCGAGAACAGCACCGGGATCGAGCCGTTGACCGCGATCTCGCTGCCGCTCCGGCGGGCGGTGACGTCGAACGTGACCTCCTTGGTCGTGCCCCGCAACGTGAGCTCGCCGGTGGCCGTCGCGGTGATCTCCTCGCCGTCGGGCGGCACCGTTGCGAAGTCGATGGGCTCGGTCAGCTCGAAGTCGGCGGTCGGGAACTCCTCGACCGACATGATGCGGCCACGGAACTGGCCGTCGCGCCGGGACTCGTTGCTCTCGATCGTCGCCATCTGCACCTCGAAGGACCCCTCGGGCACTTGCGTCCCGACGAGGGTCATCGTGCCGGTGACGTCCTTGGTCCTGCCGACCGCCTCGGCGTTGGTGAGGCCACCGACGAAGTCCTCGATCACCCGATAGCCGACCTCCGACTCCCCCGTCGTCGTCCACGTCCCGTCGAGCGACGCCTCGG
>DATEEV010000097.1:0-6883 GCA_035281005.1 Microthrixaceae bacterium
GTCACCATCCACTGCAACCACGTCGACGACCAGGACCCCACCGCCCACGACGATTCGATGCTCGCGGCGAATCAACGCATCTGGGGCTTCGAGACCAACTTCGGCGGTCTCGCGGATCTCTCCGTGGTCAAGGCGAACCAACTGATGCCGATGCCCACGCATCTCACCTGGGAGGAGGCGGCGGTGAACGCGCTGTGCGCCTCGACGAGCTACCGGATGCTCGTGGGTCGTCACGCCGCGCAGATGAAGCAGGGCGACAACGTGTTCGTGTGGGGCGCGACGGGCGGCATCGGCGCCTATGCGATCCAGCTCGTGCTCAACGGCGGTGGTACGCCGGTCGGCGTCGTGTCGTCGGAGCACCGGGTGAAGTTGTTGGAGGCCATGGGCTGCGACGCCGTGATCGACCGGCGGGCCGAGGGGTACCAGTTCTGGTCCGACGACCACACCCAGGACGAGGGCGAGTGGCGGCGCCTGGGCAAGAAGGTCCGCAGCCTGATCGGCGAGGACCCCGACATCGTCTTCGAGCACCCCGGGCGCTCGACGATGGGTGCGTCGGTGTTCATCACCAAGCGGGGGGGCACGATCGTGACGTGCGCCGCGACGTCGGGGTACATGCTCGAGTTCGACAACCGTCACCTGTGGATGAAGCTGAAGCGCATCGTGTCGTCGCACTTCGCCAACTACTCCGAGGCGTACGCGATGAACCGCCTCATCGGCCAGGGTCGCATCCAGCCGGTCATGTCGAAGGCGTACGTGCTCGACGACGTGGGTGAGGCCGCGAACGCCGTCCACAAGAACGAGGCCGAGGGCAAGCTCGGTGTGTTGTGCCTCGCTCCCGAGCCGGGCCTCGGGGTGCAGGACGCGGAGAAGCGCGAGCGGGTGGGCGAGGACAGGATCACGCTGTTCCAGCGTCACGCCGCGGGCCAGCTCTGAGGTCATTGGTCGCCTGCCGATGTGGTGGACAGCCGAGGAGCGCAGCGAGGAAGGCCGAAGGCCGAGCTCGAGCGGAGCGACCGAGGCCGTGTGGATCGTCGATGGCAACAACGTGATGGGTGCAGGAGCGGATGGATGGTGGAACGCGCCCGAACGCTTCGCGGCGAAGCTCGCGCAACGCGTGGCGCGGTGGTGCCGAACCCATGACGACGAGGTCACCCTGGTCTTCGACGGCGCGCCCGTCGCGGCGGTGGCGCAGGCGGCGGGAGGCAACCTCGAGATCACGTTCGCGACTCGACGCGGGCGCGACGCCGCCGACGATCGGATCGTGGAACTGGTCGAGGATCGATTCGCGGACCCCGCCGTTCGTCCGGCCGTCACGGTGGTGACCTCCGACCGCGGGCTGATCGCCCGATTGCCGCCGGGAGTCGAAACTCTGGGAAACCGGTCATTCCGTGACCGATTGGGTGAGTGATCATCTGGCGAAGCGGGATGTGACCGCCACATCACCTGCGTAGGGTTTCCTGATACCGAAAGCGGGGAAGGTGCACTCGTGCGGAGAGCCACACCGACCACTGAAGGCCGAATCTCCATACCGTTGCTGCGGCAACGGTTCCGGGACGTACGGGATTTGACCGAACGCCTGGCGGCGCCGCTGTCGGCGGAGGACCAGGCGATCCAGTCGATGCCCGACGTGAGCCCGACCAAGTGGCACCGGGCGCATACGACCTGGTTCTTCGAGACGTTCCTGTTGGGATCGCTGCCCGACCACGAGTGCTTCGATGCCGCCTACGGCTACCTCTTCAACTCGTACTACGAGGGCGTCGGTCCACGGCATCCCCGGCCCCACCGCGGGCTGCTGTCACGGCCGAGCGCGGCCGAGATCGGTGAGTACCGGGCTGCGGTCGACGAATGCATGCTCGACGCGCTCGACGCGGGGCGCTTCGACGATGACGCGCTCGCGCTGGTCGAGCTCGGCCTGCACCACGAGCAACAGCACCAGGAGCTGTTGTTGATGGACATCAAGCACGTGCTGTCGTGCAACCCGACCGGTCCCGAGTACGTGGCCGGGTGCTCAGAGGGCGCGACGGACGGCGTGCCCGGTGGGTGGACGGTCAACGAGGGTGGTGTCGTCGAGATCGGCCACGACGGTGACGGGTTCGCGTTCGACAACGAAGGTCCCCGGCACGACGCGGCGATCGCGCCGTTCGAGCTGGCGGATCGCCTGGTGACCGTCGGCGAATGGGCGGAGTTCATCGCGGACGGCGGCTATCACCGCGCCGACCTGTGGCTGTCCGACGGTTGGTACGCGGTCCAGGAGCAGGGCTGGGAGTGTCCCGCCTACTGGCGCCGTGGCGACTCGCGCTGGGAGATCTTCACCCTCGGCGGGTGGCGGCCGGCCACCGAGCACGAACCGGTGTGCCACGTCAGCTACTACGAGGCGGACGCGTACGCGCGTTGGGCCGGCGCTCGGCTCCCCACCGAGGCCGAGTGGGAAGTCGTCGCGACGAGTCGCGCCGGCCGGCCCGGCGAGCCGACCGACGGGTGGATCGATCACCTCCATCCACACGACGCCGGCAGCACCTTCGACCAGGTGTGGCAGTGGACCGCTTCCGCCTACCTCCCGTATCCCGGGTTCCGCCCGGCCGCCGGCGCCGTTGGTGAGTACAACGGAAAGTTCATGGTCAACCAGCACGTGTTGCGCGGCGGGGCATGTGTCACGCCGCCCGGCCACACACGCCCGACCTACCGCAATTTCTTCCCGCCCGTGTCGCGTTGGCCCTTCACCGGAGTGCGCCTCGCCCGAGACCTCTGAGAGGTAGCCCCCGATGCCGCTCCGGCCATCCCCCTCCCTCGACGTGCACCTGACCCCGTCGGACCTTCGCGCCCAGCTCGAGCACGACGTCCGCGTCGGGCTGACCGCCAGCCAGAAGTGGATCCCCGCCACCTGGTTCTACGACGACGAGGGCTGTCGCCTCTTCGACGAGATCACCCGATTGCCCGAGTACTACCCGACCCGCACCGAACGCTCGATCCTCACCGGCGCGGCCGGTGAGCTCGCGGCGATCGCCCGTCCCCGCACGATGGTCGAGCTCGGCTCTGGAACCTCCGAGAAGACGACACTGCTGATCGACGCGTGCATCGACGAGGGGTCGTTGACCCGGTTCGTGCCCTTCGACGTGGCCGAGGCGACGCTGCTCGACGCGATGGCGCGCCTCGACGACCGCTACGACCTCGACCTCCACGGCGTGGTCGGCGATTTCCGACGGCACCTCGGTGATCTGTTCGCGGCGACCGCAGGCGACGGGCCGCGGCTCGTCGTCTTCCTCGGGGGAACGATCGGCAACCTCAACGAGACCGAGCGTCATTCGTTCTTCCGCGAGGTCGCGGACGCGTTCGGTCCCGGCGATGCCCTGCTGCTCGGCACCGACACCGTGAAGGACCGGGCCCGGCTGGTGCGCGCGTACGACGACGCCGCGGGGGTGACCGCGGCATTCAACCGCAACGTGTTGACGGTCGTGAACCGTGAGCTCGACGGCGATCTCGACCCGATGCGCTTCGACCACGTCGCCCGCTTCGACGAGACCCACCAACGCATCGAGATGGTGCTGCGTGCCCGGGAGCGCCACCACGCCGACCTGATCGGGCTAGACCTCGGTGTCCGCTTCGAGGAGGGCGAGGACCTGCTCACCGAGATCTCGTGCAAGTTCACCGGACCGCGTCTCCGCGAGGAGGTCGAGCTCGCCGGCCTGGCCGTGGCGGGGGCCTGGACCGACCCGGCAGGCGACTTCCTGGTGACCCTGCTCCAGCTGGGGTGAGGCTGCGACCGGCCTGATCGCGTCCGGGTGGTGCTGCGGGCCGGGTGACAGATCCGCGACAATGTCCCCATGCTGTTGACCGAGATCGACCACGTGGCCATCGCCGTCAATGACCTCGACGCGGCCATCGCGTACTACGGCGAGGCGTTCGGCGCCGAGGTCCACCACCGCGAGACCGTCGAGAGCGACGGGGTCGAGGAGGCGCTGATCAAGGTGGCCGACAGCTACATCCAGCTGACGTCTGCAACCCGCGACGACTCACCGGTCGCGAAGTTCCTCGAGCGCAAGGGGGAGGGGCTGCATCACATCGGGTACCGGGTCGACGACTGCGCGGCCGCGTTGGAGTCGATGAAGGCCGCCGGGGCCACGCCGATCGATCAGGCCCCCCGACCCGGCAGCCGCGGCACGACGGTCGCGTTCGTGCACCCGAAGGGCAGCTTCGGCACCCTCATCGAGCTCGTCCAGGAGTAGCTCCTCCAGGCAGCGTCAGTACTCGCCGCGGCGGCGGAGTCGCCACGGTCGGCCGTCGGGGTCCACCAACGTCCGGTAGAGCGGGCGCGCCCAGACCTGGGCCCAGGTCGGCACCGGCTCGGCGCGATGGATCCGCACCCGACCGGACGGGCGTGCGCCGGATCGACCCTTCGCATCCCAGTCGGCCAGGTCCTGCGCGCTGCGCCGCAGGACCTCGGCCCCCTCGACAGGGTCCAGCAGATCCTCGACCTTCTCGTCGTCGCGTCCGAGGTGCTCGCACCAGAGCCGCAGCCGGGTGTCGCGTGGGAGCCGGCGTGCGTGATCGCCGAGCCCGGCGGGATCACGTGGCTCGCGCTCGTCGAGAGTCGAGTCGAGCACCGCGCAGCTGAGCTCGGAGTCGTTGGTCCACGATCGCCGATTGAGGTTGTCCGAGCCGACGATCATCCACACGTCGTCGATGATGCAGACCTTGGCGTGCACGTACACCGGTCGGCCCGATTCGGCCTCGAGGTCGAGGACCATGACGCGATCGCCACCCGCCGCCTCGACGCGCTCCATCGCCTCGTTCTGCGCGATCCGGTACGGCGGACCCGTCAACGCACCGTCGCGATCAGGGTGCCGCGGCACGACCGCCACGATCCGCAGTTCGGGAGCGCGCTCGAGCGCGTCGACCAGCGCCTCCGCGGCGTCGGACGACCAGAGGTACTGGTCCTCGACGTAGATCAGCCGTCGAGCCCGCCGGAAGGCCTTGAAGTAGGCGTGCGCGATGCTGCGCTCGCCGTCGGGCGCGAACGGGTATCGCGGCCGGCGCGCCGGGTAGGTCCGCAGGACCTGCACCGCGTGCGGTCCGGCCGGGGCCGGATCGGGCGGCGGGGGTGGGAGCGGATCGGGCGATGACGGCTCGCTCGCGCGGCGCCGCAGCCAGCGGCGCAACGGGTTGCGGTGATCGATGGGCGTGGGGTCCTCCCACCGCTCCCGGAAGGTCCGGGCGAGGTCGCCCACGGCCGGGCCATGGACCTCGAGCTGCGCGTCGTGCCACGCCGGGTGAGGGCCGTAGTCGCCCTCGAGCTCGATGGGCTGGGGATCTCCGACGTGGCGGTGGTCGTCGCGCCGGCCGTGGCAGAGGTCGATCCCGCCGACGAACGCGACGTCGTCGTCGTGACGGCCGGCGTGGCGGATCACGAACAGCTTCTGGTGGTGGCTGCCGGCGCGCACGACCCGCTCGTCGAGGAGCACCTCGCCGCCTGCGTCGTTGATCGTCTCGACGAGGTGGAGGTTCTCCTGCTCGCTGAAGTGCGCCTGATCGGGATGCGAGCGCCAGACCAGGCCCCGCACGTGGACGCCGCGCTCGGCCAGACCGGCGAGCACCCGCGCGATCGCGCTGCGCGGGTCGTCGGTCAATCGCTGGTCGGGATCACCGCGCCAGTCCGTGAAGTGGATCCAGTCGCCCGGCGCCATCGCGCACAGCTCGTCGTGGAGTCGCGCGAAGTATGCGGCGCCGTGGACCAGCACCTCGACCCGGTTGCCCTCGCTCCATGGCCGCACCGTGGCATGAGGGTTGCCCCGCTCGCTCGCCTCCAGGAACCAGTCGTCCAGTCTCACCCGTCGTTCTCCTTTGCGCCCTCTCCCGGTTCGCGCTCCTTGCGGCGCAACAGCAACGTCGAGATGGAGAGCACCAACACGATGCCGGCGAGCACCCCGACCTCGATCATCCCGTTGCGGAACGCCTCGAACTCCTCGTCCTTCGGTCGTTCCGCTCCGGCGACGAGGACGATCTCCTTGATCGAGGCGATGATGCCGACCAACAGGAACGGCTCGGCGACGAGGCGTTGTTCGCGAATGGTCACACGGGTGGCGCCGAGGAGCTCGACGAAGACGAAGACCAGCAGCAGGATGCTCAGGAGCTCGACCGACGCGGTGAGCACGTCGTCGCCGAGGTGGGTGACGTAGCTGGCGATCGCGTCGACCAGCAGTGCGGCGGCCCCCACCACGAGCGCCACTGAGACCACGAGGTAGATGACGAGCTCGGCGTACATACCGGCCGTGCTGGCCTGTTGGCCCAGCCGTCCGGCGGGCTCACCACTTGTTGTGGGTTCCACGGTTTCGCCGTACCCGACGGCAGGGATCGCGAGACACCGCGCCTGCATCCGGTCGTGCCTCCCGCGACGGAAGGGGCATGAATGCTCGACAGTTGGGTAGGTGCTCCCGGATGGTTTCCACCGCGCTCTGGCTCGTCGGCCTGATCGCCGGGCAACTGGCCTTCGGCCGTCCGCGTGGCCTCGCGCCCCGGCGCCACCGCCTCGACGATGCGGACCTGGACCTGGGTGACCTGGCGATCGTCATTCCGGCCCGCGACGAGGAGGCCGTGCTCGGACTGCTCCTCGAGGATCTGGGGCCGGCGGCCGCCGCTGGCGCGCGCGTGATCGTGGTCGACGACCACTCGAGTGACGGCTCCGCCGCCATCGCCCGACGGTTCGAGTACGCGCAGCTCCTGGAGGCCGGGCCGCTCGCGGCGCGCCGGCCCGGCAAATCGGCCGCGTGCGCACTCGGTGCGCGGGTCGCCGTCGCGCGGGGCGCTCGCCGACTCCTGTTCCTCGACGCCGACGTCCGACTCGCGCCGGGCGCCGTGTCGGTGCTCGCCGGCACGCTCGAGCGGCACG
>DATEEV010000098.1:0-3935 GCA_035281005.1 Microthrixaceae bacterium
TCGAGCCCGAGCTCGTCGCAATACCACGCGAGGCTGCGTTCGACGTCGGCGACGTTGATGACGATGTGGTCGAGCCCCACTGCCTTGATCATCAGCCCCGAACCACCTCCCTCGGCAGCCCGAGCAGCCGCTCGCCGATGATCGTGCGCTGCACCTCGGAGGTGCCGCCTGCGACCGACGCCGCCTTCGACCACAGCCATTGCCGCTGCCACGCGCCCGCGTCGGGGTTGGCATCCGCATCGGCCCACAAGGGCGACGCGTCGCCGAGCACCCCCATCGCCGCGTCGGACAGGTCGTGGGTCATGTCGGTCCACGCCAGCTTGATCCAACTCGACTCGGGCCCGGGCTCCTCTCCGCGACCCAGGCGCGACAAGGTCCGCCAGTTGTGCAGGCGCAGGATCATGAGCTCGACGTAGGCCTGGGCCAACGCGTCCGACACCTCGACGCGATCGAGGGCGCCCCCGCTTCCCTGTTCCGCCGCGAGGCGGAACACACGGTCGAGGTACACCTCGTGGACCACCTGCTCCTTGAACGGGAAGCTCGTGCCACGCTCGTGCGCGAGCGTGGTGTTCGCCACCGCCCAGCCCGCATCGAGGCCACCGACCAGGTGGTCGGTCGGCACGAACACCTCGTCGAGGAACACCTCGTTGAACTCGGCCTCGCCGGTGATCTGGCGCAGCGGTCGGATCTCGATGCCCGGCGCCTCCATGTCGACCACGAGGTAGGAGATGCCCCGATGCTTGGGTGCCTCGGGGTTGGTGCGCGCCAGGCAGATCCCCCACCGCGCGTACTGGGCATACGACGTCCACACCTTCTGACCCGTCAGCAACCAACCACCGTCGTCGGGCACGGCCCGGGTCGCCAACGAGGCGAGGTCGGAGCCGGCATCCGGTTCGGAGAACAGCTGGCACCAGATCTGTGACGCGTCGAGGATCGACGGCAGCCAGCGCGACTTCTGCTCCTCGGTGCCGTGCGCCAGCAGCGTCGGCCCGGCGAGGTTGATCCCCACGCGGTTGACCGGTTGGGGCGCGCCCGCTCGTGCGTACTCCATGTTGTAGAGCGCGACCTCGACCGGCGTCGCAGAGCGACCCCCGTATGGGGCGGGCCACGCGATGCCCACCCATCGATCCGCGGCCATCGTGGCCTGCCAACGCCGGCCCCACTCGATCTCGTCGTCCATGGACGCAAACCGCTCGGGCATCGCCACCCGATCGAGGGCCTCGGCCAACCACTCCCGCGCCTCATGCGCGAACGCGGTCTCGGCCTCACTGAAGGAGAGGTCCATCAGAGGTCCCAGAACCGCTCGCGGCCGGCATCGACGAGAGCCCCGTGCAGCTCGGCCTCGTCGGCGGCGGTGAATCGTCGGTACGCATCCGCGCCGCGGTCGCGGACCCACATCTCGTCGGCGCCGATCCGGTCGCGGCGGTACTTCTGGTGCACGAGGGTCCGGGTGATCACCTTGTTCGTTCCCGTCGTCGGCAATCCTGTGGAGACGCGAACGTAGCGGGGACGCCACTTCGGCCCCACACCGGACAGCCCGTCGACGAACTCGGCGAATGCCGCCCCGTCGAAGGCGGCGCCCTCGCGCAACACGATCGCCGCCATCACCTGGTCACCGGCCTGCACGTCGGGCACCCCGTACACCGCGCCGACGACCACGTCGGGGTGCGATGCCACGGCACTGAGGATCGGCTCGGCCGGGAAGTTCTCCCCGTCGACGCGGATCCAGTCCGCCGTGCGACCGGCGAAGTAGAGGTATCGGTCCTCGTCGAGGTAACCGAGGTCGCCCGACCAGTACCAGCCGTCGCGGGTCGCCTTACCGGTGGCCTCGTCGTTGTTGTAATACCCCTCGAAGGGGCCGCTCCCGGCGGTGTTGACGATCTCGCCGACGCACTCGTCGGGATTGAGGAGGCGACCCTCGTCGTCGAGGCGTGCCGGTGGGCAGAACCGGCCGTGCTCGTCGACGACCTGGATGGTGTCGCCCGCCACCCCCGCCGCGCCGGGACGGAGCTCGCCGTCACGATTGACCCCGATCGCACCCTCCGTCGACCCGAAGGCGTCGAGCACTTCCACGTCGAAGCGCCGGCCGAACGCCTCGATGACCTGGTCGGAGCCCTCGTTGCCGAACGCGATCTTCACGGGGTTGTCGGCGTCGTCGGGTCGTTCCGGGGTGGCGACCAGGTACGACAGGGGTTTGCCGGTGTAGTTGAACCAGGTCGCGCCATAGCGACGAACGTCATCGAGCCATCGCGACGCCGAGAAGCGTCGGGCCAGTCCGACCGACGCGCCGGCGACGAGCGACGGCGCCCATCCGACCATCAGCGCGTTCGAGTGGAACAGCGGCATGCAGACGTACCCGACGTCGTCGGGGCCCAGGTCGAGCAGCATCGTCATCCGGTTGCCCGTGACGAGCAGACGCCGTTGCGTGCAGATCACGGCCTTCGGGGCACCCGACGTGCCCGAGGTGAAGATCAGCGCCCACAGCGCGTCCGGATCGACACGGGGGTCGCCGTCGGCCGTGGCGTCGAGCGCCGTCGCGCCACTCGCGCCGGCGATCGCCTCGTCGAGATCCACGGAGCCGAGGTCGACCGATCCGGCCAGTTCCCCGCGCTCGTCCCACCGATGACTGACCACGACGGGCACGGCGAGGTCGAGCTCGGCGAGCGCCGGCAGGTGACGCGGCTCGGTCACGATCACGTCGCAGTCGGTGTGGGTGAGGTCACGCAACAGCGCGTCGCCCACCCGGGTGTGGTTGAGCCCCACGACCGAGGCATGGGCGAGCGCAGCGCCACCGAGCGCGAACAGGTACTCCGGCACGTTGTCCAGCAGCACACCGACGTGGGTCGAGCGCCCCTCGTCGCGAGCGAGCGTCGAGATCCACCGCGCCCAGCGGGCGGACTCCGCGACGTATTCGCCGTGGGTCCACACGCGGTCCTCGAAGCGCATCGCCGGACGAACCGAGATCGAAGGGTCGGCCGCATTGCGCCTCAGCAGTGCCGCAGCGTCGGGGGCGGGCATCGGGGCGGCACCCGGCGGCGGCGCCGTACGAGTGCCGCGTCCTCCCTTGTCCGTCCCCTCGGCCATGCGAGTCAACGGTAGTTGCCGCCGGCACGGCCACATGACGTCGGCGTCAGCAATTCGTCAGGACGGAGCCGCCTGGCCGGTACCCTTCCCGAGCGATGTCGTCGCATGTCACCACCGACGGGCGCGAGGTCCGCTCGCGTGGCCTCAACACCCGGGCCCGACTGCTCGAGGCAGCGACCGAGGTGTTCGCGGCCCAGGGCTACCACTCAGCGCGGGTCGACGACATCGTCGAGGTCGCCGCGACCTCCCATGGCACCTTCTACGTGTACTTCGCGTCGAAGGAGGCGCTCTTCGACGAGCTCGTGGCGGAGGTCGGCGCCGAGATGGCCGCCCTCGTCGACGACCTTCCCGAGATCAGATCCGGCACGGCGCAGGAACGGGCCGAGCTCCGTCGCTGGCTCGAGCGGTTCTCCGCGCTCTTCGAGCGGTCCGGCGCGGTGTTGCGGATGTGGACCGAGGTCGAGTCCGCGAACGTGCCGGCCGGTGCGGCCGGGTCCGATCTGCTGCACCACCTCGCCGACGAGCTGGGCCGGCGGATGGTCGGGCCGCCGACACGGCGTGGCCGGAAGGCGGGGGTCGGGTCCGCCCCGGCGGAGTTCGACCCGTCGATCGCCGCGCTGGCGGTCATGGCCATGATCGAGCGCTTCCACTACTACGCGAGCACCCGACAGCTCCGCGGGGATCGCGACGAGTTGCTCGACACCCTCGGAGATCTCATCGTCCGCGCGCTCGTCGGCTGATCCGCCCAGATAGCTTCTCGCCGACCGACATCGTCGGTCGGTCGTCAGAGTTGCTTTCCGGGCGTGCTTTTCAGACCGGCCACCTCCCCCTAATCTGACGCCGGCGTCAGG
>DATEEV010000099.1:0-3115 GCA_035281005.1 Microthrixaceae bacterium
CCTGTTCGTCGTCGCCCAACACGATCAGGCCGGACCCGGGATCGTCGGCGGTGCGGGGGCTCGCCACGCCCTTGTCGACGAGGTACTCGACGTACCAGCCGAGCACCGCGCGGACGTCGTCGTAGCTGACCTGCGCGGTGATGTCCTCGGACAGGCGTTCGGCCACATGGTCGACGGCTTGCTCCAGGTCGTAGACCGACCGTCGCGACCGGCTCGAGAGTCGAGCCGTGACCCCGCCGACCGCCACCGCGGCGATCACGAACGTGGTGAGCACCGAGAGCGCGACGAAGAGCCAGATCACGCCGACGAGGCTACGCCGCCTCCGGAACCGTCCCCACGAGCAGGGCGAGCTCGCGCCAGCGCCACAGGCAGTCGACGTCGACGAACCCGGCACCACGCATCCAACCCAGGTTGTCCTCGACCGAGGCCAACAGGTTCGACGGATCGTCATCGGCCGGGTCGACGCCGACCTCGACGAGAAAGGCCTCGTGCAACGCCGTCGTCGGTGATGCGACGTGCTCGAGGTTGAGGAAGGCGCCGCCGGCGCGGAGCGACCCGAAGACTTCGGTCGCGAGTGATCGCTTCCGGTCGTCGTCGACGTGGTGGATGGCGAAGCTGGAGACGACGGCATCGAACTGGCCCCAGTCGCCAAGTGGGCGATCCAGGTCGTGTTCGATCACCTCGACGTCGGTTCCCTCGAAGCGCTCCCGGGCCCCGTCCAGCATGACCACGTTGAAATCGCACGCGGTCCCGCGGGCGCTGGGCTTCGCCGCGAGCACCAGCGCGGTGAGTCGGCCGTCGCCACAGCCGAGGTCGAGGAACCGGTCGCAGCGATCGGGCAGCAGTCCGAGGAGCACGGCCTCGCCCTCGGTGCGGTGAGGGATGGAGTCGGCCTTGGCGAGATACCAGAGCGCATGTTCGGGGTCGGTCCACAGGTTCGGCACGTGAGGACCTTCGCCGCGCCGGCACGCGATCACAAACGCGTTTCGTCCCGGGCGGTGGGACACGAGAACGAGCGAGGTCGGCGTGGCGGTGCCATGCCGACCTCGAGCGACTCGACCCGCCACCGCGGGCGAGGAACCTCAGATGCCGATGCGCTGGGCGAGCAGCTCGCGGTGGTAGGTGGGATCACCGAAGAGCAGCTCCGAGCTCTTGGCCCGCTTGAAGTACAGGTGCGCGGGGTGCTCCCAGGTGAAGCCGATGCCACCGTGGATCTGGATGTTCTCGGCGGTGGTGTGGAAGTAGGCCTCTGAGCAGTAGCTCTTGGCGAGGCTCGCCACCGACGGGAGCTCCTCGTTCAACTCCGAGGCACACCAGCCGGCGTAGTACGCGGCGGACTTGGCCGACTCGACCTCGAGCAGCATGTCGGCGCACTTGTGCTTGATGGCCTGGAACGAGCCGATCGGACGACCGAACTGCACGCGGTCCTTCGCGTACTGCACCGCCATCTCGAGGCACTCCTGCGCGCCGCCCACCTGCTCGGCCGCGAGGCCCACGGCGGCGAGGTCGAGCACGCGGGACAGCACGTCCCAGCCCTGGCCCTCGGCGCCGATGAGGCGGGCCGGGGTGTCGGCGAAGTCGAGCTTGGCCTGCTTGCGCGTCTGGTCCATCGTCGACAGCGGCGTACGGGTCAGCCCGGACGCGTCGCCCTGCACGGCGAACAGCGACACCGCGCCGTTCGTGCGGGCGGCGACGAGGATGAGGTTCGCGGTGTGGCCGTCGAGCACGAAGCTCTTGCTGCCCGACAGGGTGTAGCCGTCACCGGCCTTGGTGGCCTCCATCGTGATGCCGGCCTCGTCCCACTTGCCCGAGGGCTCGGTGAAGGCGAGCGTGGCGATCGTCTCGCCGGACGCGATGCCGGGGAGGAAGTCCTTCTTCGCGGCGTCATCGCCGGAGTGGATCAGGGTGTTGGCCGCGAGGACCACGGTCGAGAAGTAGGGGGCGCACAGCAGGCGGCGGCCCATCTCCTCGAGCACGACGATCAGCTCGACGTAGCTGTACCCGGAGCCGCCGAACTCCTCGGGGATGATGAGGCCCTGCAGGCCCATCTGATCACCCATCTGTGACCACACGGCAGGGTCGTAGCCGGACTCGGTCTCCATCAGCTCGCGGACGGAGGCCTCGCTGCTCTTGGCGTTGAGGAAGTCCTTGACGACCTTGCGGAGCTCTTCTTGTTCCTCTGAGAAGGCGAAGTTCATCCCAGAGGATCCTCTGGCCGGCGGAGCCGTGCCAAATAGCAGCGTGTACACTTGTGTGCACCATGGAGCGACTGGGGATGCGCGAGCTGCGCGGCGAGCTGGCGGCCGTCCTGCGGCGGGCCGAGGCGGGCGAGCGGGTCGTGGTCACCGTGGGCGGCCGACCGGTGGCGCAGCTCGGCCCGCTCGAGGCCGACGAGTCGGAGCTGACCCTCGACGACCTGGTGGCCCGAGGCCTCGTCACCCGGGCGCGTCGCGACGACCGGCCCGAGCCGTCGATGGTCATGCCGGTCTGGGCCGGGACACGACTCGACCAGCTCGTGCGCGAGATCCGTGGGCGATGAGGCTGGCCCAGAGACGACGATGACGCTGGCCCTCGACACGACCGCACTGCTGGCCCGTTACCTCGACGGCCCCTATCGGCCGGTCATCGTGGAGGCGATGTCCCGCGACCGCGACTGGTGCGCGTCGGCGCTCGTGCTCACCGAGGCCCTGATGCTCGTCGACCGGCTCGGCGACGACCCGTCGCGCACCGACGAGCTGCGCGGCGCCATCCGCGACGACTGGGAACGGATGCACGTGGTGCCGGTCGATGCCCGATGCCTCGATCGTGCGGCCGAGCTCGGCCGCACCCAGCCGCTGCGCACGGTCGACGCGATCCACCTCGCAGCTGCCGACCGACTGCCGTCACCGACGGCGTTCGCGACGTTCGATCCCGCGCAGATCCCCGTCGCCATCGCACTCGGGTTCGAGGTGCTCTCCACCTGAATTCACGCGCGCCCCGCTCGCGCCAGGCCGAATCTGTCACACTGGGGGCATTGGAGGGCGGGTGGGGCGATCGTTGCCCCGTCCCTCACGAACGGGAGATTGGCAGCGATGAAACGATTTCGTGTTGGCATTGCCGCGGGGCTGATGGTGAG
>DATEEV010000100.1:0-2503 GCA_035281005.1 Microthrixaceae bacterium
CCTCGCGAATGCCCTGCTCGGCGCGGGGGTCGGGTCGGGCGACGTGGTGCTGTGGCTGGGACAGAACAGCCACCGCGTGATCGAGTGTCTGCTCGCCGCGGCGAAGGTCGGAGCGGTGTGCTGCGTCGCCAACTGGCGACAGTCCACCGACGAGCTCGCCTTCTTGCTCGACGACGTCGACGCCGCGGTCGTGGTCTGGCAGGAGGGCGAGGTGGGCGAGACGGTCCGCGCGGCTCGTGCCCGTTTCGCGCAGATCGACGCGGCCGATCGGGCGATCTGGCTCCAACACGACGCGCCCATCAGCAACCAGACCTCCTATGAGGCCTTCCTGGCGTCGGGCGCCGCAGAGGACCCGGACCTCGACGTCGACGCCGGCGCCCCGGTGCTCATGCTCTACACGGCCGCGTTCACCGGCACGCCCAACGGGGCCATGCTGAGTCACGACGCGGTGCTGGTGCAGAGCCTGATGATGGCGAACCTGCAGCGGATCGACCCGAGCTACGTGTACTTGAACTCGGGGCCGCTGTTTCACGTCGCCACGTTCATGACGACGCTCGCGACGCTGCTGTTCGGCGGCACGAACGTGTTCACCCCTCGGGTCGACGCGGAGGAGCTGTGCCGCGTCATCGATGCCGAACGCTGCACCGGCGCGTTCATCATGCCGCCCACGATCGACCAGATCCTCGAACTGAACGCGCCCGGTGACGACGGGGCTCGCCGTTTCGATCTCTCGTCGCTGCGCTCGTTCCGTGGCGCGAAGGAGTGGAACGAGATGATCACCATCGACGACTCGCCCTGGGCCACTCGCCCCGCCGGCTTCGGTCAGACCGAGGTGATGGGCATGTTGACCTTCAACGCGCTCGGTGGCGGCGGCAGCGGCAACTCGGGTCGACCGTCACCGTTGGTGTCGGTGCGCATCCTCGACCCCGACGGCCACGAGGTGCCGACCGGCGAGACCGGCGAGATCTGCGCCCGCGGGCCTCAGGTGATGGTCGGGTACCGCAACCGTCTCGAGGAGAACGAACGGCGCCAGCGGGGCGGGTACCACCACACCAACGACCTCGGTCGCCGTGAGCCCGACGGTTCGGTCAGCTTCGTGGGACCGAAGGGTCGGCTCATCAAGTCGGCCGCGGAGAACATCTACCCGGCCGAGGTCGAAGCGGCACTCAACGCACACGACGCGGTTCGCGAGTCCGCGGTGATCGGCGTGGCGGACCCCACCTGGGGGCAGTCGGTGCGAGCGATCGTCGTGCTCCACGATGGCGCGTCGGCCGCCGAGGACGAGCTCGTCGAGTTCGTGAAGGGCCGGATCGCGTCGTACAAGAAGCCGAAGTCGGTGGTGTTTCGCGAAGCACCACTCCCACGGTTCGGCTGGCCGATCGACTACGACACGCTCGACGCCGAGTACGGAGGCGGCGGCTATCCCGGCGAGGGCTGACACTCGAAGCAATCGTTGACATGCGTAGAGAGGCGTGGGAGGGTTCCGGTCGTGGGGAGATGGCTCGGGGTGGGTTGGTGTTGGCTGTTCGCCGTCGGGTTGGTGTCCGCCTGCGCTCCACCGGCCTTGGGTGCCAACTGCCACTTTCCGCCGGGCGAGACTCAGGTCGCGGTTCAGCTCACCCCGGCGGCGGCGACCAATGTGCCCTTGGCGTTAGCCACCGCCGCGAGCATGAACGACTGGAACACGTCGCGCGCGGTCAACGACGTGCCCAACGAGGGCCCTCAGTTCTTCTTCGGTGATGGTCCGAGTCACCTGTGGCTCGATCAGGGTGAGTTGGCCGGTGGAGACATCGGACTTTTCCACGCAGAGGGCGACCAGGAACATCTTCCGACATGCATCCTCGGTGGTTGGCGCCGCGCCACGATCACGATCGACTGGGTGGCGGTGACCGGATTCGGCCCGCTCGAGGCCGCTCGAAGCGTGTTAGCACATGAGCTCGGTCATGCGCTCGGGCTCAACGAACAGGTCGACCCCAACACCGCACCGCCCATCGACAACTGCAACGTCGTGACCGTCATGTGGCCCAACATGGACAGCTTCACTGACTGTGGAATCTTCCGTCCAACCGCGGGCGACGTGTCGGCCGTCAATCAGATCTACAACTGACCGGGGAGGCTCGATCCTCGATGAACGCAAAAATCGGTCTCATCACGATACTGCTACTCGGCGTCGCCATGGCCTCGTCGTGCGGCGAACCCTCCGAGAACGCGACCTCGGTCGAGGACGCGGCAAAGGACGTCGCCCGCTCCACACCGACCGATGCGGTGCGGTCAACCGAGGCCGCGGGGAAGCCGGATCCGGGCCCGTCGGCCGAGGGCTCGGTGATGCTCGGTGAGGGAGGGATCGTGCGCGTGACCGTCCTCGGGCACGACGCGGCCCGCACCGAGCAGATGGGCCAGGACGTGGAGTACTGCACCGGGCGAGTCGACGAGGTGGTTGTCGGTGACCTCGAGGTCGGTGACCAGATCGAGATCATGTGTGCCGTGAACCCCCGCGACAACC
>DATEEV010000101.1:0-6531 GCA_035281005.1 Microthrixaceae bacterium
TCAGGAACCGTGGTCAGGGAGTGGCACAGACTGGCTTGTTCCGCAAGCGGAACAAGCGGGGCGTACAAGTCGCTAGCTACACCTAGCGCGGAGGTCGTCCATGGTGCGACTGCTCGAGCGCGTGGAGCACAGCTCGATCGACGTCGTCGTCGGTGATCGTGGGCACTGCTCCGAACTGCCCCGCCAGGTAGCGCCGCGAAAGGGCTGCATCCTTTCGAGGGCTGTACTCGGCCAACTGGTGAAGCCGCGACGAGCCGTCGCTCTCCTTGTGAACCAACCAGACCTGGTCACGTCCGAGAAGCTGCTGGTCGGTACCGCCGAGCAGGTTCGTGTCATGCGAGTTGAAAATGAGCTGAGCACGTCGTGGGTTCGTTCGTTGGCTCTGGAAGACACGAACGAGCTGGCGCGAGAGCTCGGGGTGAAGGCTTGCGTCGATCTCGTCCGCGAGAAAGACACATCCGTCGGCGAGCGCGTCGACTACAGGTCCCACCACGCCGAACCAAACCAAGGTTCCGAGTGACTCGTCTTCGCTGTCGAACTCAACGGGCTCGCGTTGAGTTCCCCGATGAGCGAGCCGGACGCCGAGATCCGGCGGTGGAGTCTCATCGGATACTCCCTCCGGCTCGTCCTCTTCGCCCATCACGATCCGCACGGCTCGGCGAAGGCGTTCGTGCATGACCGGATCCATGCGTTGACGTTTGACGTCGACAATCCCGGAGTCGACGAGCCGCAGCAGTTCCAGCACCGAGTCGCGTCGGTCCTCCTGGGAGATCATCTCGGAGGTGTAGTCCTGTCGGTGGGCCCGGGTTCGCGCATCGGCGAGAATCAGGTTTCGGGAGAACCAGGCGTACAACTCGCTCAGTACTGGATGACCAGCGAAGGCGGCGGTCGACAGAAAGAGCGCGTTGGCTCGCAGGATCTCAACTACCGAGCGGCCCTTCGCCTTCGCGTCAGCTCCGAGGTTGACCGATTGGCCCTCCCGCTCGAACAGCAGCCGCGGCCGTCCCTTCGGGAAGTAGTGAGCACTCTCGAACAGGTAGCCATCGTCATCGGCGGCGAAGGCGTACTCGTAGCGAACTCCTTTGAGGATGAGGTCGATCTCGAACCGCGACGGTTCGGTCCGCTGGGCATCGTCCAGCAGGAAGGGACGCCGAGTGACTCCTCCCATGGGACTACGGGCGGTTCGGAAGGAGTGGAGGACATGCGACCGAAGGTCGTGCATCGCACGGAGCAGGTTCGTCTTGCCTGAGCCATTCGCGCCGAAGACGCCGGCGACCGGCACCACATCGAGTTCCTGCCCTGTGAGGTTCCACTCGATCGGGCGCACGACGGAGCGCTCGGACATGGTGCTCGCGCGCATTGAGAAGGAGATCGGGTCGCGAAAGGAGCGGACGTTCGAAGCGCGGAAGTCCAACAGGACTGACGGCCGATCGCTGGCCTCGAGGTCGATCATCAGGGCATCCTTACAGAAAAATCACAAAAAGATGCCTCTGAGGCTTGCGCGAGGGGTCACACCGGCGTAGTTTGCGATCGGGCGAATGCGCTCAGCGTGGAGCGAGCCCTCGGCGGCGACTCGCTCGCCCTTCGCGCGATGGTCCCCCGGACCCGCGCGTCGAGATGCCCTCTCCATATAACGCGTCGGCGCGCCCGGCGGAAGCGAGGTGCCCCCGTGGCGACCCACCCCCTGAATGAACAGTTCAAGACCGCTCGGAGGAACATCGAGCTTGGCTCTCGACGTACCGTCGCCATAGCGGCTCACCTCGAGGTCCGCGAGGTGCTGCGCGAAGCAGAGCCGCTTCTGTCGCGCGGGCTGCAGGATGTTTTGATCGGCTCCTATGTGCGTGAGACCGGGATCTGGCCCGGCAAGGACGTCGACGTGTTCGGCAGGCTCTGTGACGAGTCGATCGACAGCATCACGCCGAGCGATGCATACGGCCTCTTCTTCCGGGTGCTGAAGCGGGAGTTCGACGACCGGGTCGAGCCGCAGGCTCGATCCATCAAGGTCAACTACTCCACCGGCCGGCAACCGGATCGCCGCTTCATCGTCGCCGCGGCCGAGCAGCTCGCGAGCTCCAGCGAACTCACGTCGCGAGACGCCTACCCCTTCGCCGTTGACGTCGTCCCGGCCGTAAGATTCGGCCCGCGTTGGGGCATCCCGAACCGCGACCCTTCTACATGGGTTCGCGAGGCGGCAGCGGAACGCTGGCTGTGCACAGACCCCGAACACCTCACGCTCCTGACTCAGCAGCTCAATCAACGACTCGCCATCGGTGGTCAGGGCGCGTACGTGCCAACGGTCAAGAGCATCCGTCAGATCCGGCGCGCACACCTGCAGGACGCCAAACCCGGTGGGCTGTTCATGGAGCTGATCCTCTACGAGGGCTTCACCCTCAACGAGATCGCCGGCGACACATGGGCTGACCTCACCGCTTCCGCGCTCACGTACATCGCCGACCGCCTCCTGACGGTCACGACGACGCCGCTCTGTGACCCCGCCCTCAACCAGCCGTACACACCCGTGCCCGACACGGCGGACCTCGTGCATGCCGCGACGGTCTTCAGAACGTTAGCGAGCAAAGCGTCGAGGGCACTCACGGCCGACAAGTGCCCCGCCGGTGCCTTGTGGCGTGAGATCTTTGGGTCGAACACGAAGGTGAACGGACCCGTCTTCGAACCACCGCCGGGGTGCACCGCGAGCGGGACGGTGATGCCCGTCTTCGGCACGCAGGTCCGCGACCCGTTGCGTGGCACCAACGAGGCGCGCGGTTTCGGCGTTGAGTGAGGTGACTTCCACGCTCGATCCCGAGCGCCTCGGGCAATTCCTTTCAGAGCTCGCGGACGCGGGATTCGTGGCAGGGGAGGACGGCCGGACCTTCACAGGCCCCTTGCCGGCGAGCCTGACCAAGTTCACCACCTCGACCGAGATCACGATCGTCCTCCGCGACCCGTGGCCCTATGTGCAGCCGGCTGTGTTCGTCACTGGGATCGACTGGTGGCACGCGTCGCACGAATCTCCATGCCTGTGGCAGCAGGAGGACAACACCAAGCGGTGGATCACGCTCGGAGGGCTCCTTGAGCGCATCGACGAATGGGCGGATCAGGCACAAGCAGGCTTTCCGAGCATTGACGGCGCGGCCCTCGACCCGTACCTCTACTTCCAGTCACACGCGATCGGGGTCGTCGGGATCGACATCGACGGTCTCGTCGGCGGGTTGAGACAGGACGGACAGCACGGAAGGCTCCACCTCGCGGTTCCGCCTGATGCCTTGGCCGAGGTGCGAGCGGGGGCGGGACCACCCGACTCCACCGATGGCCTCTGGTGTTTCCGAACCGGCATCCAGTCACCGCCCCGTGATCCCGATGCGGTCGCGGCCGCGCTGACGGAGAACCAGCGCCGCCGGCTGGAACGAGTGCTGACTCGAAATGGCCACGTCGTCATGGTGCTCGCGTGGCCAACTGCTCATGGCACCGCATGTCTCCCGTTGCTCATCACCGACTCTCCGAATGGTCGCCTCCACGAGGTGCTCCGACCGACGCCTACTTCGATTCATGACCTCCGTCGCCGAGCGGGACCGGACGCCGATGCGCTCGCGGGGAAGCGTGTCGCGATCTTCGGCCTGGGTGCGATCGGGTCGAACATCGCAGTGCTGTTGGCTCGATCGGGCCTTCGCTCCCTCGTCGCGATCGATGGCGACATGAAGGTGCCTGCCGGGCTCGTGCGTCATGCCTTCTCGGGGACAGGCATGCACAAGGTGGCAGAGACGAGAGCCGAGCTCGCACAGTTCGGGACCACAGTTGAGCCGGTCCCTTCGTCCACTTGGGACGTCGACGAGATCCGCGAGCTCCTCAAAGGAGCCGACCTGTGCATTGACGCGACCGGCAACTCACTATTCGCCGAACTCGTCTCTCGCATAGCGCGCGATGCGGCCGTCGCCTTTCTTACGGTTGCCCTTTTCCGGGGTGGCCGGGTACTGCGGGTTCGACGGCAGGCGGCCGCCGACACCCCGATCGTTGAACGCGAGGGGATCTGGCGCTATCCGACGATTCCCAGTGCCTCCGATCCAGCGGCCGACTATCTCGGCGCGGAGACCGGCTGCGCCGCGGCGATCCACAATGCTCCGCCAGCCGCGGTCGCGGCCGCCGCTTCCGCGGCGACGATCGTGGCGATCGACCTGCTCTCGGGGCGCGGCGCCTATCCCGACGAGATTCTCGACGTTCTTGAACCGATCGAGGCGCCGTTCGATGCACCTGGTCGCCTTCGGCCGACACCACCATCCGTCATGCTGTCGGCGGATGCCCGAGCCACCATGACGAATGCCGCGATCGACACGCACCCGAACGAGACCGGCGGCATTCTCATCGGCGCTCGCGCTTCAGACGGATCTACCTGCGTCGTCGAGGCGGTCGAGTTCCGGCCAGAGACACCGTCACCCCACGTGTATCGCGTTCCGGACGGTGTGACGCAGTCGGCGGTCGATGCTGCTCGGAGCTTGGACGAACGAGTCGGCTATGTGGGTGAGTGGCACAGTCACCCAACTGACCAGCCAGCCAGCGCCACCGACGTCGCGACGATGGTTCACCTCGCGGACCTACCCGACTCGCGCGACCCTGTGCTCTTCGTGCTTCGTCCGCTGACCGCCGACCAGTTCCACATCGACGCCTACGTCGTAGCCGACCGAGTCCTCGAGCGCTGTTCCGTGGTCGACGTGGGAGGGCTACCGGCAGGTGATGAGCCGTGACCACCTTCATCAGCTACTCCGGCGATCTCGATCGCGTCGGCTCGCTTGTCCAGGTGATGCGTCGACACGGTCTGCGGACCTGGCGCGACCGCGATCGCCTTGGGCAGGGTTCTCCAACGCAGGCCGACATCGAATCAGCGCTCAGGAGCTGCGACGCGGCGATGGTGTGGCTCGGCGGGAACACGATGAGCTCGGACTTCGTCCGCAACATCGAGCTGCCGTTGATCTTCGAGCACCACCGCGAACGACGCTTGAGAATCGTTCCACTGTTCGTCGACGTTGACGTCGACGAGGGTGTCGAACAAGTTCGTTCCGCGTCCGGGGAGGAGGTCGGGAGTCACAACGGCTACCGGTGGGATACCGACCGAACGGACGACGACAACTTCGGCGCGATTACGGCAGCCGAGGTCGCGGCCGTGTTGGCCACTCGAGCGACGCCTCGACACCGCCCGGTAGTGAGGCTGGTCACTCGCTCCGATGGTGCCGGCGGTCGGGAGGACGCAGACCTCAACTTCGACTGGGTCGCCGAGTACCCCGGCAACGGCGAACTACCTACCGACTCTGTCGTGGAATCGTTGCGCGAGGGGCTGCACACCTCCGGACTGGCTCTGATCTCGTCTTTCGGTACCGGCTCCGTCGACCTCTATCTGAGGTGTCACCTTCATCTCGCAGTCGCGCTCGGCTTCGAGTTTCGACGTACGACAGGATTGCAGCCTCGGGTGGAGCTCGACGGCCACTGGTTCGACGTGGCCATGGTTGAGCCGGTGGCGTCAGCTGAGCAGCTCGTGACGCACAGCGACGACGGTCCAGCTGGGAGCTCCCGTGTCGCTGTGGAGCTGGCCGTCTCCCGGGACGTGCGGCCGATCGTCAACACTCACGTGGCTTCCGCCGGCATGGGCTACCGACGCAGGATCCTCATTCGCCCGCCAGCCGGTCCAGACCAGCAGGCGGTCAACGGAGAAAACTTCAACGCGTGGGCGGAGCAGGCTGCGAACGCAATCCGCGACGCGAGGTCACTGCCCGGAGTGATCGACGTCGACGTGTTCCTCGCGTCACCGGTGGCATTTGCCGTCGCACTCGGTTGGCGGCTCAATGCCGTGGGAGGGGTTCACCTCTTCCACCCGATGGGCAACGCCGGGCCGTATGCCCCGGTTTGGGATCTGCCTCCGAGCTGACGCCCCGGGCAGTCGAGCCCTGACGAGTCCAGCGTGGTTCGGGCCGAGCGGACGTGACCGCTTCCGCTGCGCCAATCGCCGAGGGAGCCGATGGGATAGCCCAGAGCCTCCAATGAACCCAGGGCGGTTCATTTCGTCGAAGAGCCGTGGTGGGTCACTGACTAGCGAGCCGCTGGGTCTGGCGTGGAGCGAAGCTTGGCTAGTGCTCTGACCGGCAACGTTGGTGGGGCGCGTCCACCACTTGGGCGTCGGGGCCTGTTTTGATCGGGGGATGTCGGAACCGGTGAAGGTCAGACGGCTCAGTGATCACGAGGGCCGCCAGTTGCAACAGATCGTGCGGCGTGGTGGGGGCCGTTCGGAGAAGTCGATCGTGCGGTGGCGGCGGGCGATGGTCGTGATGGCCTCGGCGTCGGGCAACACGGTCCCGGCGATCGCGAAGCTGGTCGCGACGTCGGAGGATCGGGTCCGCGAGATGATCCACCGGTTCAACGACAAGGGCATGGCGTCGCTGGACCCTCAGTGGGCGGGTGGCCGTCCCCGCCTGATCACGACTGATGACGAAGCGTTCATCGTCGCGACGGCCACGACCCGACCCGAGAAGCTCGGCCAGCCGTTCA
>DATEEV010000102.1:0-5061 GCA_035281005.1 Microthrixaceae bacterium
TGCTGGCGAACCTGCTCCGCGCGGTGGGCGCCGGCCAGATCGTCGTGTTCTCCTCGGTCGCCGGACTGCGAGTTCGCCGAGCGAACTACGTCTACGGGTCCGCCAAGGCCGGCCTCGACGGATTCGCCAGCGGGCTCGGCGATGCCCTGCACGGCAGCGGCGTCGAGTTGCTGTTGGTGCGCCCCGGCTTCGTGATCGGCCGGATGACCGAAGGGATGAGCCCGGCTCCGCTGTCGAGCACACCCGACCAGGTCGCCGATGCCGTCGTCAAGGCGCTGCACGACCACCGAAGCAGGGTCTGGGTCCCTGGCGCCCTGCGTCTTGCGTTCTTCGTCGCGCGCCTGGTGCCCCAGGCGCTGTGGCGCCGGATGCCGAGGTAGGCCCACGCACTCGACCGGCCCGCCCGGCAGGTCGTCACTCGTCGATCGACACCCCGCCCTGACGGGCGGCGACGAGCCGGCTGATCGTCTCGGCGAACTCGAGCGGTCGCGGCACGTCGGCCATCGCACGGAAGCTCGAATTCTCGTTGGCGTTGCGGATCTCGATCGTCGCGGTCTTGAAGAGCCGGTCCGCCACCGACCGCTGGATCGACACATCGGTCACCTTCGACCACGCGATCCACTCGCAGTCGGTGCGAAGGATTCCCGAGATGCGCAGCGCCCGATGGCTCGTGAGCACGTAACGCGTGTACCAGATGTCGAGCATTCGCCAGACGAGCTGGCCGACCAGCACCAGGACGGCGACGAGACCGAGGATCCTCACCCATTCCGACTCGCTCACGGCGATGATCCACAACAACAGCAGGCCGACGGCGAAGTCGAGCACCTGACCCACGACCCAGGGGAGCATCTCGGGAGGGCTCCGGAAGATCACCTGTTCCTCGGGGAGGAGCATGTCGTTGACGGCACGGTCCGGGTGACCGAGCACCGCGGGTCAGTCCGATCCGGCGAGTGAGCCGATGAATTCGGCCAGCTTGTCCCACGCCTGACCGAGGACATCGCCGAGCCACGAGAAGAAGTCCCCGATCTGGCCGGCGGCACCCTGCGGATCGTTCCAGATCAAGAAGATGAGCAACGCGACACCGAAGATGCCGAGAAGGCCTGCGCGCTTTGCCACGTCGTCACCTCCTCGGAGTGGATGGCCTGCTGGGCTCGTCGGCCATTTCCTGGCGGGCAGGCCAAAGGGCACGGGCCAGTCCCGCGAAAATTACGAGCCGTCGGCGCGCGGGTGGTGGATGGTCGTCGCCAGGAGGATCCCCTCGGCGTCCAGCCCCTCCTTGATTCGCAGCCGCAACTCCCGCTCGACGCCCCATTGCGACGCGGGCTCGGTGTCCACGACGGTGCGCAGGGTGATGCCGTCGACGGTGATCGCCTGCACACCCTGCTCGTCAGGAGCGCCCGAGATGCGCGCCGACCACTCCGGGTCCACGACCAGCTCGTCGGCGACACGACGCACGACGTGCCGGGCCCGACGGACATCCGCGTCACCCTCCACGGTGATGTCGACGACGGCCCGGGCCCAGTTCTGACTCTTGTTCCCGACCCGGATGATGGCGCCGTTCGGCACGTGCCAGACCGTGCCCGCGACGTCGCGGAGCTGGGTCGTGCGCAGGGTGATGCGCTCGACGGTGCCGGTCGCGACACCGACGTCGATGATGTCACCCACGCCGAATTGGTCCTCGAGGAGGATGAAGGTGCCGGTCACCACGTCCCGCACCAGGCTCTGCGCCCCGAAGCCGATGGCGATCGAGGCGACGCCGGCGCCCGCGATGAGCGGCGCCAGGTTCACCTCGAGCTCGCCCAGCACCATGAACACCGCGGTCGTCCACACGCCCAGAGCGACGAGGCCCTTCAGCACCGAGCTGAGGCTGGCGGCCCTGGCCTCGGCCCGCTGGCTGGCCTGGGCCCGCAGCATCGCGGAGGGCGCCCGGTCACGGACCTCGGCCGCAGCCTGGCGCATCCGGACCGTGACCCGCCCGATGGCTCGGCGCAACAGCCGGCTCGCGATGAACGCCACGACGACGATGAGGACGATGCGCCCGGCCGTCGCCGCGGTCTCACGCCAGGCGTCGCTGATCTCGATCGCGATCACCGGCGAAACCCTACGAAGGCATCCTCGATGATCGGTGGACCGTCCCTGTCACGAGCCTCGGTCACATGCGTCGCAGCGAGGCCTCTCAGAGGGAGGCCTCAGAGGGAGGCCTCAGAGGGAAGCCTCAGAGCGAGGCCTCAGAGGGAAGCAAGGAAGGCCTCGACGTTGCGACGCTCGCCCGAGTCCAGCGCTCGGAACGCATCGCGGGATGCCTTCGCCTCACCGCCGTGCCACAGCACCGCCTCGGTCGGCGTGCGCGCCCGGCCGTCGTGGAGGAAGGCGCGTCGCCCGGTCACCTCGACCCGACGGCCGAGACCCCACAGCGGTGCGGTCCGCCACTCGGAGCTCTCGGCGCCGGGCTCGGCCAGCCCGTCGTCGAGGTCGGAGCCCATGTCGTGGAGCAGCAGGTCGGTGAACGGGTGGAACGTCTGGCCCGACAGGCCGCGCACCGCGTCGTCGCCGCTTCGCTGAGTCGGCGTGTGGCAGGACACGCACCCGATCTCCTCGAACGTCTGCGCTCCGCGGGCCACGTCGTCCGCACCGCGACCACGGCCGATCGGCACGGCGATCGTGCGGTTGTAGAAGATCATGTCGGCGAGCGCCGCTCCGTCGATCTCCTCCGAGGCTGTCGGAGTGTCGAGCCCGGCCGGGGTCGTCTTCCCGGTCGTGTCGATGCCCATGTCCTGATCGAGCGCGGCGAGCGTCTGCGACTCGATCGTCGGCTGGCTCGCCTTCCAACCGAAGCGTCCCGTGACGGTCCTCGAGGGGTCGAGCGGATCGGGCACCGTCCGAACCCGCCCCGACACCCCGTCGTCATCCGCGTCGTCAGGATCGCTCGCCGCCTCCAGCGCCGTCTCGGGCACCGCCTCGAGGAGCCCGAGGCCGATCAGCGGCGGCGCCATGCGCTGCGAGCTCGGACCGTGGGAGGGATAGCGCCCGCCGGTCCCGAGCTGATGTCGCGGCCGGAGCAGCTCGTAGCGCGTGCCGTCGTCGTAATGCCCAACCACGATCTCCCAGACCAGGTCGAGCGTCGCCTCGGGGTCCCCGTCGGTCCGTCGCATCTGGGCCTGCGGGCCGAGACCGCCGGCCGCGGCCAGCTGGTGGTCGATGCGGTTGACGAAGCCCTGCGGTAGATGGCTGGGCTCACCGTCGGCTGCCTGGTCGATGTGGCACGACAGACAGCCGTCGTCGTCGAAGTCCGGCCCGAGCCCGTCGTCCGCGATCAGGTGGCGGTCGAACACCTCGGCTCCATCGGCGAAGCGCGCGAGCTCGGCGTTGGAGGCGTTGCGGATCACCTGGTTGAACGGTCGACCCCGCAGTGCCCGACGCGTCGTCTCCCCACCGAGCTGGTCGTCGACCCACTCGGGGGCCGGCTCATCGGGGGCACAGGCAGAGACGAGGCTCAGGGTCAGCCCGACCAGCAGCACACGGCCTGCCGGCGAGCTGGTCGTCACGACCGGCTCGGCCTCACGAGGAGGCGGTGGGGGCCGCGTCGGCGATCGACGCCGCCCAGCGGTAGTCGGCCTTGCCGTTGGGGCCGCGGAGGACCCGATCGACCATCACCACGTGCTTGGGGCACTTGTAGCCGGCGAGGGTCTCGCGGCAGTGGGCGATCAATTCGTCCGCCGTCACCGACGCACCGTCGCGCAGGCCGATGACCGCGGTCACGGCGTTGCCCCACTTCTCGTCGGGCACGCCCACGACGTTGGCGTCCTCCACCGCAGGGTGGAGCTTGAGGGTCTCCTCGACCTCCTCGGGGTAGACCTTCTCGCCCGCGGTGTTGATGCAGGCCGAGCCGCGTCCCAGGAGCTGGATGGTGCCGTCGGCCTCGACGGTCGCCCAGTCGCCCGGCACCGACCAGACCTGCCCTCCGAAGGTCTTGAACACCGTGTCGGTCTTCTCCGGGTCCTTGTAATAGCCGATCGGGATCGGCCCGCCGACGGCGAGGAGGCCCCGCTCACCCGACCCGGGCTCGACCTCGACGCCGTCCTCGGTGAAGACCTTCGAGAACTCGCCGAGGCGGAACCTCGCGGTCGGTGCGGCGCGTCCTCGCTTGGCCACCGAGGTGGCGAAGCCCGTGCCTTCCGACGAACCGAGCAGGTCGGCCAGCACCACATCCGCGCGCGCCAGCAGGGCGTCCTTGACCGGCTGGGACCAGATCACGCCCGACGACGTGATCATCGTCAGCGACGACAGGTCGTAGGGCGCTCCCTTGGCCTCGGCCGCCTCGAGCTCGGCGATGATCGGCTTCGCGAACGCGTCCCCGACGATGGTCAGATTCGTCACCCGATGTCGCGCGACCGCGTCGAGCAACTCCGCTGCGTCGAGGGATCGACTCTCGAGCGTCACCACGGCGCCGCCGGCGCTCAGAGCCCCCCAGGAAGCCATCGAGGAGGTGCCGTGCATGAGGGGCGCAGCGGCGAGGAGACGGCCGGCGAGCCCGCCGTCATGGATCGCCCGCACCGTCCTCGCGAATCCCGGCAGGTCGGTGGGCATCTCCTGCTTCGCGCCCTTGAAGTGGGCGGAGCCGACGCCGAGGAGGCTCGAGTGCGGCCACATCACGCCCTTCGGCATGCCGGTCGTGCCGCCCGTGTAGAGGAACCACAGGTCGTCGCCCCGTCGCTCGATCCGCGGCGCAGGCGCCGCCGTGCGGAGGGCGTCCTCGTAGACCACGACCTCGCCACCGAATTCGGTCGCGGCCAACGACGGGTCGAGCTCGCCGCCGACCTGGACGACCAGGCGCACCTCGTCCAAACCCGGCAACACTGCGGCGAGTCGCTCCGCGAGCTCGGCGCTGACCACCACTGCCGACGAGTCGGAGTTCTTCAGCAGGTACGCGAGCTCGGACTCGGTGTACCGGTAGTTGACGTTGACCGGCACGGCCCGGACCTTGAACGAACCGAAGGTCGCCTCGATGTACTCGGGGCCGTTGTAGAGGAAGAACCCGACCTTGTCGCCCGCGCCGACGCC
>DATEEV010000103.1:0-3651 GCA_035281005.1 Microthrixaceae bacterium
GGGTGCAGTTCGAGCCGGAGTGGTCGACCTTCGTCGGTGGGCCCCCGCTGCTCGAGGCGTTCCGGGCGGGCGAGCTCGACGTCGGCTTCGTCGGTGACACCCCTCCGCTGTTCGCGGCCGCAGCGGGCCAGGACCTGGTGATCGTCGCCGCGTGGCGCTTCGACGGCGACAATTACGGGATCGTTGTCGGCCCCGACAGCGACGTCGGATCGGTCGAAGAGCTGAAGGGCAAGAGCGTCGCCTTCCAGAAAGGAACCGCGATGCAGGCGTACACCGTGCGGGCCCTCGACGAGGCGGACCTCGAGCAGTCCGACATCGAGCACGTCGACCTGAGCTCGCTCGACGTGTCCGCCGCGGTGAAGTCCGGCGATGCCGACGCGGGCGTCCTCGTCGAGCCCCTGCTCAGCCAATACCTGGCCTCCACGCCGGGCGCGAAGAAGATCCGGGATTCGAAGGGCCTCACCACGAACCTGTCGTTCATCATCACCACGCGGGAGGCGCTGGAGGACCCGGCCAAGGCCGCGGCCGTCGGCGACTTCCTCCGGCGTCAGCGCGCCGCGTTCGCCTGGAGCGCGGCCAACCGCGATGTTCTGGTCGACGCGTTCGCGACGAACAACAACGTGCCGGCCGACCTCGCCCGCCAGATCATCGAAGGCAACGCCGGCACGGAGTTCCTCCCGCTGGCGGGTCCGGTCACCGACCAACTCCAGTCGCTGGCCGACGACCTCTACGAGGCGAAGGTGATCCCGAAGGAGCTCGACGCTCCCACCTTGTTCGACTCGCGGTTCGAGGCCATCACCACCGGACCGTTGCCGTCGTGACCCTCGCTGACTCGCCCCGGACGAGGGCTCGAGCCTGGGCGCTACGCGTCACCGCGCTGCTGGTGGTGCTCGCGGTGTGGCAGTTGGTGACCGTGCTCGAGCTCTGGCCGCCGGCCATCGTGCCGACGCCGTCGTCGGTGTGGGACCGCCTCGTGCAGTCGGTGACGATCCACGACGGCATGAAGGGCCTGTCGAACGCGTATCTGTGGGAGCACCTCTGGGCCAGCCTCTGGCGTCTGATCCAGGGGATCCTCTGGGCCGTTGTCATCGGCGTCCCGCTCGGTCTCACGCTCGCGTTGATCCGTCCGGTGCGCACCGTGCTGCAGCCCTACGTCGACTTCATCCGCAGCCTGCCTCCGCTCGCCTACTTCAGCATCCTCATCATCTGGTTCGGCATCGAGGACGCGTCGAAGGTCTGGCTGTTGTTCCTCGCCGCGATCGCGCCGATCGCACTCGCGGTGGTGGCGGGCGTGGACAGCATCCGCCCCGCGTGGACCGAGTCGGCCCGCGCGCTCGGTGCGAGCCGGTTCCAGACCGTGCTGCACACCGTCATCCCCGCAGTGCTGCCCGACTTCTTCACCGGGCTCCGCCTCGCGATCGGGTTCGCCTTCACCACGATCGTCGCGGCCGAGACGGTCAACGGCCTGCCCGGCATCGGCGGGCTGGCCTGGGAGACCAAGAAGTTCCAACAGACCGACATCGCCGTGCTGTGCGTGATCGTCATCGGCCTCACCGCCGTGCTGATCGATCAGCTCATCCGCGCCGTCGAGCGTCGACTCGTGCCCTGGAAGGGCCGGGTCTAGGCGCAGCTCCACCCTCGAACCAACCCCCAACGAATTCGAAAGAGAGCAACCCATCGTGAGATCACACTTTCGTCGAACCCTGCTCGGCATCCTCGTCCTCATCGTCGCCCTCGTGGGTGCCGCATGCGGTGACGACGACGCCGACTCGACCGGCGACGGGAGCGGTGGCGCTGACCCCTCCGCCACCGCTCCCGAAACCATCACCATCGGGTACCAGGCCATTCCGAACGGCGACCTGGTGGTGAAGCACGAGGGCTACCTCGAAGCGGCGTTCCCCGACACCGAGATCGAGTGGAAGGTGTTCGACTCGGGCGGCTCGGTCAACGAGGCGATCCTGGCGGGCAGCATCGACTTCGGGCTCGCCGGCTCGAGCCCGGTCTCCCGTGGCCTCGCACAGCCGATCGAGTACCAGGTGCCGTGGATCCACGACGTCATCGGGAAGGCGGAGGCGCTCGTCGTGCGTGACGACATCGCATCGATCCAGGACCTGAAGGGCAAGACGATCGCCACGCCGTTCGCGTCGACGTCGCACTACAGCCTGCTCGCTGCGCTCGAGGACGCCGGCGTTCCCGAGACCGACGTCAAGATCATCGACGCCGAGCCGGACGCGATCTACGCCGCGTGGACCGCCGAGCAGATCGACGGCGCCTACGTCTGGAACCCCAACTTGGCCAAGCTCGTCGACGAGGGCGGCACGGTCCTGATCGACAGCGAGGAGCTCTCCGAGAAGGGCAGGACGACGTACGACCTCGCGGTCGTCAGCAACGAGTTCGCGTCGAAGTACCCCGACGCCGTGACCACCTGGGTGCAGCAGCAGAGCAAGGCGGTGGAGCTGTACCGCTCGGACCCCGACGGCTTCGCCGCGGCGCTCGCGGCCGAGCTCAACCTGAGCGAAGAGGAGGCCCTGGCCCAGGCCGGTGACCTCATCTTCCTCACCGCCGAGGAGCAGATCGGTGCGGACTACCTCGGTGGCGGCCTGGCCGAGAACCTCTTCGCCTCGGCGGAGTTCAACAAGGCGCAGGGCAAGATCGAGACGGTCCCGCCGAAGGCGGACTTCGAGAAGGCCGTGGTCACGACGTTCGCCGAACAGGCATCGAAGAACGCGTGACCTTGACGGACGCACCTCCCCGGGAGGAGCAGGACACGGCCGCCGAGACGACCCGCGTGTCGTTCTCGGCGGTCGAGCACCGCTACCGCCGTTCCGACGGCAGCGAGGTACACGCGCTCGGGCCGATCGACCTCGACGTCGAACCGGGCTCGTTCGTGTGCCTGGTCGGGCCGTCGGGCTGCGGCAAGTCCACGATGCTGCGACTGGTGGCGGGGTTCGAGCACGCGACCTCGGGAGCGGTCACCGTCGGCGGCGAGAACGTCGACGGTCCCGCGTCGGAGCGGGGTGTCGTGTTCCAACACCCGCCGCTGTACCCGTGGCTCGACGTGCGCGGCAACGTCGAGTTCGGCCTCCGCGTCCGCGGAGTGTCGAAGTGCCAGCGTCGGCGGATCGCACAGCGATGGATCGACCTGGTCGGGCTCTCCGACTCGGCCGAGCTCGCGCCCTACGAGCTGTCGGGTGGCATGCAGCAGCGCTGCCAGCTGGCGCGGGTGCTGGCGACGGACCCGTCCATCGTGTTGATGGACGAGCCGTTCGGCGCGCTCGACGCGCTGACGCGCGACCGCCTGCAGGACGAGCTCGCGCGACTGTGGCGCGGTTCGGGTCGCACGGTCATCTTCGTGACGCACAGCGTCGACGAGGCCGTCGCGCTGGGCACCCGTGTCGTGGTGCTCAGCCCGCGACCCGGCCGGATCGTGCTGGACGTCGAGGCACCGTTCGCCGCGGCGGGGATCTCCACGACCGACTCGAGGGACCTTCCCGAGTTCGCACGACTCCGACGGCAGGTCTCGGCCGCCATCACCTCGACGGAGGACGATCAGTGATCGACAGCCACCCGCTCCCGAGCTTCCACTGGTTCCTGCCGACCAGTGGCGACGGCCACCAGATCGGCGGTGTGACCGCCGTGCAGCGCCGATCC
>DATEEV010000104.1:0-5888 GCA_035281005.1 Microthrixaceae bacterium
CGAGCTCCTCGGCTTCCGACCCGACATCTGGCCCGTCGTGGCGGCCGCCGACATCGTCGTGGTGCCGTCGGTCGCCGACGAGCCGTTCGGCAACACCGCGGTCGAGGCCGTGCTCGCCGCGCGGCCGGTCGTGGTCAGCGAGTCGGGCGGTCTGCCGGAGGCGATCAGGGGCATGACCTCGGCCCAGCAGGTGCCACCCGGTGACGCCTCGGCGATCGCCACGGCGATCGACACGACCATCTCCTCCTGGCCCGACGTCCGGCTCGCGGCGATGAACGACGCGTCGACCGCGTCAGACCGCCATTCCCTCAGCCGGTACGGCGATCGCATGGCCGAGATCCTGCGTCTCGTCGCGGACCGCGCGAGTGCTCGATGACCGAGATCACGACGACCGAGAGCCCGTCGTCCGCGCCGGACCGCCCGAGCGTGGTCGTCGCGATGCTCACGTACCGTCGACCCGACGACCTGCCCGAGGCGCTGCCCGCCGTGCTGGCCGAGCTCGACGCGGTCGACGCCCACGCCTCGATCCTCATCATCGACAACGATCCCGCGGCGAGCGCCATGCCACTCGCGACGCGCTACTCGAGCGATCCCGTCCGCTTCGTGCACGAGCCGACACCCGGGATCGCCGCGGCGCGCAACCGAGCCCTCGACGAGACCCGCGGCGACGCGGTGATCGTCTTCATCGACGACGACGAGCGGCCCGAGGCGGGCTGGCTGGCGTCGTTGCTCGCGACATGGCGGGCGACCGGCGCCGCCGCGGTGGTGGGGCCCGTCGTGTCGACCTACGCGCACGAGCCCGAGCCATGGCTCGTCGAGGGCGGGTTCTTCCGACGACGGCGGCTGCCGACCGGCACCGACGTCGACGTCGCCGCCACGAACAACCTCCTTCTGGACCGGGCCCAGGTCGAGCGGCTCTCGGTCCGCTTCGACACCCAGTTCGGTGCGAGCGGCGGATCCGACACCCTCTTCACGCGCCAGATCCACCAGCGGGGTGGCCGCCTCGTGTGGTGTGCGGAGGCCATGGTCGTCGACGTGGTCCCGGCCTCGCGACTGACGCGACGCTGGGTGCTGCAGCGCGCGTTGCGAACCGGCAACTCGTGGAGCCGCACGTCGATCGCGCTCGAGGCCGGCACCGTCGCCCGCCTGCGTCGGCGACTGGTCCTCACCGGCCAGGCCGTCACCCGCATCGTCGGCGGAATCGCCCGCTTGGCGCTCGGGTTCGTGGTGCGGTCCGTGCGCCACGAGGCGAACGGGGCGCGGACCCTCGCCCGTGGTCTGGGGATGGCGGGCGGAGCATGGGGCTACACCTACGTCGAGTACCGACGGAAGCAGGCCGGGTGACCGAGACCAACCTCGGGATCGTCGTGGTCAACTACGGCTCACATGCGCTCCTCGCCGCGAACCTGGCCCTCCTCTGCGAGTCGCTGTCCGAGGCGACGATCGTCGTCGTCGACAACTGGTCGACCACCGACGAGCGACGCCGCATCACTGCCCTCGCCGCCGACAACGATTGGACGCTGGTGCCGAGCGAGCACAACCTGGGCTTCGGCGCGGGAATGAACCGCGGGGCGCGAGTCGCGCTCGACGCCGGCTGCACCCACCTGCTCCTCCTCAACCCCGACGTGGCCATCGGGGCCGAGGCGGTCCGCGAGCTGGTCGAGGCATCGATCGCACGGCCCGGCACCCTGCTCTCGCCCCGCCTGCTTCGCCCGGACGGCACGGTCTGGTTCGCCGGAGGACAGCTCGATCCTCGGTCGGGCCTGACCCGCTCCGCCGTCGACACCGCCCAGGTCGGGCCCGGCCGCTGGATCAGCGGCGCGTGCCTGCTCGTCGACGCGGGATCGTGGTCGCGACTCGGCGGCTTCGATGAGAGCTACTTCCTCTACTGGGAGGACATCGACCTGTCGCAGCGGTTCCTCGATCTCGGCGGCGAGCTGCGGGTCGAACACGACATCGTGGGTGTGCACGCGGCCGGCGGAACGCAGGGATCCGAGCTCAAGTCCCCCCTGTATGCCCGCTACATGTGTCGCAACCGGCTGCGGTACGCGGCTCGGCGCCTCCCCCGTCGCGACCGTCTGCGATGGCTCGCGCTCGCACCGTCGTACGCGCTTCGGATACTGCGGCGCGACGGCTACCGCGCCGCTCTGCGCCGGCCCAGCTATGTGCTCGCCGCACTCGACGGGACGGCTCGCGGAGCCGTCGACATCGCCCGCGCCCGCTGATCCGACCCGACCGCTGCCGGTTCAGGCCTCGAGGCCGGTCATCATCCAGTGATCCGCGACCCGTCGACGATCCGACGCGGGCAGATCCCCGAGCGACCCGCGACGTCCCGCCACGCGCTCCATCGCCGCCTCGACGGCATCGGCGACGGCCGACGGCGGCGCCAGCGGGTCGACGACCTCATGGTCGTGGCTCACCAGCCACCCCGCGATCCCCGTCTCGGTCGTCGCGACGATCTCGCAGCCGTGACCGAGGCCCTCGAGGATCGGCAGGCCGATCTGCTCGCGCCAGAAGCCTCGCCGCTGCGACAGAAGAACGAGCACGCCGCTCGTGCGCAGTGCCTCGTGGATGCGGGCCCGGGGAGGATCGATCTCGAGGTCGACGTCGGACCGGTCGCGAGCCCAGGCCTCGACCTCGGCCCGGAGCGATCCCTTGCCGAGCAGCGTCAGGCGCGCCTCCGGGCGACGCTCGTGCACCTGCTCCCACATCGACATCAGCGGCACGATCCCCTTCCGCTCGACGAACGAGCCGACGAAGATCACTCGGTCGGCGTCACGTTCGTCGGCGCCGAGGCAGTCGCATCGGCCGGGGATCCCCTCGAAGGTGCGCGCCGCGCTCAGCGCCTTTCGCCCGACGATGCGTTCGTAGGTCGAACGTGAGCCGTCGGTGCCGAACGCGATCCTGTCGATCGATGCCACCGCCAGTCGGAGCCCCAGCCACACGACCGGCCGGGCGAGCCACGACGGGAGCCGCCACCGGACCTGGGCCTCGGGGACCGGATCGGCGTTGTGGATGCAGTAGGTGGTCACGATCGTGTCGTTGCGGCGGAGCAACCGACCGAGCCGGAGGACCAGGAGCTGTGGCAGGAGGAAGGCCCACTGCCCGGTCATCGCTGGTTCGGCCACCTCGACCACCGGGTACCGCCCGCGCGCGAGGCGGCGAAGGATCTCGCGGCGGCCCAGGCGCTCCGGCGCGCGCGACGGGTCGATCAGCTCGGGATCGAAGTCGTCGCGAGTGGCGGAGTACCACATGAGGGCGGGCACCATGTCCGGCAGCCGCTCGAGGTGGGCCGACCGGAGGTTCGCGTAGATGCGCACCGGCGTCTCGTCGTTCATCGGTCGTGACGAAGGGCCTGGCGCACGTACCACGCGTTCGCGAGCACCTGGAAGATGAGCACGCCCACCGCGGAACCGATCACCGGCCCGATCGGGCCGAACTCCCGGGCCAACACGATGGAGATGCCGAGGTTCACGGGAAGCATCATGACGATCATCACGGCCTGGTAGCGCAGGCCCGCGGCATCGGTCATGAACATGCCGAGGGGATACTTCGTCCCCTGCAACACCATGAAGAACGAGAACGCGAGCAACAACGAGGTCGGGATCTCGATCCGACCGCCCGAGGCCAGGTCGGCCAGCCACGGCGCGGCGATCGTGATGACGACGGCCGCGGCGAGGGCCGCGCCCGCGAAGCCAGCCGCGATCGGCATCGGCGAGTTCGTCCCTCGTTCACCACGGGCACGGGCGCGAGCGAAGATCGGCCACAACGCCACGCCGGCTGCGGTGACGACCTGCCAGATCGGCAGGTACATCTGGGCCGCGAGGTTGTACTCCGCCAGCTCTGCCGGGCCCGCGACGTGGCTCAGAACGATTCGGTCGGACTGCATCGCCACGGGCAGGGCGACCATCTGCACCAGCATCGGCCAGGCGACGTCGAAGACTCGCCCGCCGCGGACGCTGCGGATCCGAGGCACGTCGCGGAGCGACTGACCCACAGCGGGGTGCATCAGCCGGGCCGCGACGACGGTGGCGAGCACCGAGATGACGCCGGTGACCAGGTAGGGCACGACCGGGAGGTAGGACCCGTCGCCCAGGTCGAAGCGGATGAGGCAGAGCAGCACGACGAGCACGATCGGCGTCTGCAACCCCAGCATCGCCACGGTCACGTGGTTCTTTCCGAGGCCCGACAGCACCCGCTGGCCGAACGACACCGGGAGCGTGATCGCGATGGTTGCGAGGCAGGCCGCGGCGACGAAGGGCCCCGTTCCCGGCATCAGACCATCGCCCAGCAGCAACGGCCACCAACCGGCCACGCTGATCAGGCCGGTGATCGCCAGCAGCACGGCCGCGGACCCGAGCAGCACCCGGATGCTCGTCACGAGGACGGCGCGCACGTGGCGATCCGTGGACGGCTTCTCCGACGCCCCGACCGCGTTCATGATCGCGGCGGCCATTCCGAGGTCGGCGAATGGGAGAAGGGCGCCGAGCGCGACGAGCAGTCCGTACTGGGCGAAGGCGTCGCGGCCGAAGTTCTCGATGATCAACCGTGTGTTGACCACGCCGAGGATGGCGCTCACCGGGAGCACGAGGACCCTGACCCCCGCACTGCGGGCGACGCTCATCCAGGTGGCGCGCGCGGACGTGACGTCGTCAGGTGCCTGACGGTCGTCGACGCCGTCGACGATGTCGACGCCTCGCTCGGCGGTCGCCGACTCCTCCTCGCTGTCCGCGCTGATGCTCACCTTCGCGTCGCCCCTCAGCACCCGGCGGATTGCGCCGTGCCGTCGGTCAGGGGTCGCACCCGGTAGATCGCTCCGTCGTCGACCGCCTCGACCTCTTCGAGCTCGACGTGGTCACGGAGCTCCTCGGGCGTGAACAGGTAGTCGCCGACCGCCTCGTCCGACCAGGCCAGGTACACGGGCCGGCAGGTGACCGTCCTGAGGAAGGCGGGGTCCATCTCGACCGCCTGGCGGGCCCGCCGGAGGCTCTTCTCGGGCGACTTCCACAGCGGCTCGCGACGATGGACCGCCCACACCCCGGCGGGCACGTTGCTGTAGAGGTCGGCATCGGCGGGCACACGGCCGACGGCCGCCACGAACTCCGAGTCACGCCACGAGCGCGAGGCGTACTCCACGCCCTCGACGTTGGCGTCACGCGCCTCGACGACGAACACGACGGCGTGACCGACGAAGAGCACCACCAGCGCGCCGATGGCCGCGAACGCGAGCCGCGGCCGTCGCGCCGAGCCGATGAGCCCCCACGACCGTTCCAGCAGCGCGGTGCAGAGCACGACCAGCGGGACGAACATCGGCGACATCAGGCGCGTCCCGATCGGATCGAAGGCGGTGGTGATCTGCGCCGCGACGAGATATGCGGCGTAGACGCCGACGAAGCAGGTGAGCGGAGAGAGGCTGTCGGGAGCGACCTCGCCCTCGACCGCCGGCGGGAACACCGATGCCCGGCGGGTCGGATCCCACACAGCCCAGGCGATGAGTGCTCCGAACCCGGCGACGAGCGCCGCGCCCGCGACGCCCTGCAGGCCGACGGGTGCGGGATCCGGCACCACCCATCGACCGAGGGTGGCGACGAATCGCTGGACCGTCGTGACCAGCCCGTCGGGCGATTCCGACCTCGGTCCCATGAGAGAACCGTTGATGCCGTGGTTGCGCAGCATCACGAGCGCCGGACCGATCGACGCGAGCACTCCGAACGCGGCCGCCCGACCGATCACGGCCTTCGCCCCGGTCCGCCGGAACGGCACCAGCAGCGCGAGCCCGCCTGCAGGGATCATCGCGATCGCGGCGTAGCGCAATGCGAACCCGGCCCACACCGCCATCGCCGCGCCCAGGATCGACCCCCACAGGACCCGACGCGAACCGGCGTCGT